>ONGV01000176.1 GCA_900317445.1 uncultured Eubacteriales bacterium
AAGTGTGGAGATAATTTTTTTATTAAAGGTTTAGTACCATCTGAAAGTCAAAGTGAACTTTTGTATAGTAAAAATAAAAAAACTATGTATCGAGAAACAATAAAGAAAGGTGCTTTTGCACATGCATTAGAGGTAAATATACCTAAACTTCTAATTAATCATAATCATAGTAAGGAATTAAAGTGCAAAAGTTTGAAAATTTATGAAAGTAAATATGGTTTAGAATTTGAGACGGTTGTAGAATATAACAGAGAATTGGCAGAAAACTATAGTAATATTAAATCTCTATCATTTGGATTTAGCGCTGATGTAGATTTATGGATTGAAGAAGATGAGGTTTTAAAAAGAAATATCTATTTTTTTAAGGAACTTACAGAAATAAGTATTTTGATTAATAATAAACCAGCATATGAGGAAGCAAAGGTAGTAGTTATACCAATAAGAAAAGAAATTGAAAAGCTAAAGGTTGGATAAAACTAAATACCTTTAGCTAATATATAGGGGTGTTAATTAATATCTTCTTTATTAATTATTTCTATATTATGTTTTTTAAATAATAGTTCAAGAGCTTCATCAACTAGTTTTGATTTAGGAATCCTAGTCTTTTCAGATAAAGCATTAAGTGTGTCAAATAATTTTATATCAACGGTCATTGTATACTGTTTACGACTCTTGTATAGGTTAGCCATGTTATCTATCACCTCTAAGTATAGTTTAACATACAACGTTATAAAATTACATACACTAAAGTACAACGTTAAAACACTTTACAACGTTATAAAATAATGTTATACTTTTTACAACGTTAAAACGTTGTATATAGTTGTAAAGTGATGCCGATACACTAAAAACGAGAGGTGAGCTGAGCCCATGCAGAAAATCAGCCGTAGTATTAATCACTATTGAATTACTTCTATTATAGGTAGTGTAGGGTATTAATATTATGCGAAAGGTGGATGTCTACCTATAACCTATAAATAAAAGGCATGGAGGTAACTTGGCATTCTAGAGAATGGGTAGTTATTAGTAAGCAAAAGAGAAAACATAATGGACGAGTTAATTATGGTAAAGCTAATATGTAGAAATACAGTAATTAATAGAAGTATGTGAAAGATCTCAAGGGATATAACCAATCATAAATTATCTACCTATGCCTAATAAAATTTTTTATTAGGTGTAGGTAAAATAATTTATATTTCAGAAACTCAGCTCAATCCCAATCATAAATTATATAAAAAAAGAAATAGATAAATAACTTAAGATAAAGGAGAAAAACATGAAAGAGTATGATGTGTTTATAGATTATAGTGATAAAAAGATAGATAGAGAAGTAATAGTAAATATTATGTATGATGTAATGATCAACCTGCAAGAGGAGGAAAAGAATAATGAGAAAAAAAATAGTTGCCTTATTGCGAGTTAGTTCTGATGGTCAAGATCTTCAATCTCAAAGAAGTTCTATTGAGCAATATGCAAAAGTAAATAAAATTGTAATAGATGAATGGATTGAAGAACAAGGGGTTAGTGGATATAAGAACAAATTTGAAGATAGAGAGGCAATTCAAAAAATAGAACAAATGGCACTAAATCAAGAACTTGAAAGTCTTATTGTATTTAACTTAGATAGGATTGGAAGAAGTCTTGAAGGAAATTTATTTATGGCAACTATGAGTGAATATGATGTAAAAGTGATAAGTACAACAGAGGGACTTCTAAATTCAGATGATATGAATAGTGAGTTGCTTACAAGTATTAAATTTGCTATTGCAAAGCTAGAAAGTAAAAAAACATCAGTAAGAGTTAAAGCAGGTAAAAATATTACAAATCAGATGGGGTTACATGCAGGAGGAAGACCGCCTTTTGGATATAAAATAGTGAATCAGAAGTTAGTAGTTGTTGAAGAAGAAGCTGAGATAGTTAGATTGATTTTTGATTCTTATATAAAGAATGGCACAAATAAAACTGTAAGATTATTAAAAGAAAAAAATATAACTAAGAGAGGTAATAGATTTAGTCAAGCGATGATATTAGATATTATTCATGATAGTGTTTATATTGGACATAGAAGATATAACTATTATCAAAGAAGAACTAATAACCCAACAGATAAAAGTTGGTATAGAAATCATGATAATGTTAAGTATCAACCTTTTAATAAAGATATTGTAATTTTAGATGAAAGTATATTTAAGCAGGCACAGAAATTAGTTAAAGAAAGAACCTGTACAGCAGGAGAAACAACTAAAGGTAATAGAACTGATGTATTGCTTGAAGGCTTAGTTTATCATGTATGCCAAGATGATGGACAAGTAAGAAAACTTCATATTGATACAAAGCGAGATAAGTACGGAAATGCAATAAAATCGTTTAGATGTTCTCATTGTAAAAGAAATATGGTTAAAGGAAGAAAGTGTTATGGAGTAAAAACTATTACACCATTAGTTGAAAAAGCAATATTAGAAGAACTACGTAATTTATCTATAGATGAACTAGAAGAAAAAGCGAAATTAACATATGATTTGAAAAGGAAGTCATTAGAAAATTCTATTAGTGAATTAAAAGATAAATTAAGAAAAAAGGAATTAGCGTTAAAGAATGCTAATGCTGAGTTAGAAAAGGCTTTTATGGGAGAAAGTTCTCTTAGTTTAGGAGTAATTAATGATTTAGTTATTAAGCTACAGAATGAAGTGAATGAATTACATAAAGCAATAAATAGTAGTGCAAATAGCAAATCCATAGTTAATGAAGAAAAACATAATTTTCATATGCAAATCCAATCATATAAAAACTATACTTATTCGTATGCAAATGCATCTAATACTGAAAGAAAGCATTTATTAAGAAATGTCGTAGACAAAATTATAATAGAAAAAGATAAAATAGTGATATCTATTTTGAAATATTAATTTATATTAATGAAATTCGACTGTAAAAATGAGTTGAATTTCTTTTTTTATACAATTTATTTATACTTAATATGGTAAAATGTAAATAAAAAGTAATGGGGTGAAAAAATGAATATTTCTAAGTTGAGTATAAGTAATTATAGGAATTTTGAAGGAATTTTTAATATAGATTTAAAACCTTTTACAGTTATATTAGGTGAAAATAATATAGGCAAATCTAATCTTATTGATTCTATAGCATTAGTATTAAGTCAAGATATAAGTATGTTTAAGAGAAGAATGTTAGATATAGAAGATATTAATTATAATGTAAAAGAAAATTTCAAGAAAAAAGTAGTTAGCATTATGGATAAAGATTTAGAAGAAGAAGATCTAGATTTTTTTCCATCGGTAGATGTTTCTATAGTTTTGGATGATATGAATGATAAACAATTAGGCATTGTCGGTGATTGGTTCTTTGAGAAGACACTTAGTAAGGCTAAGTTAACTTATAGTTTTAGATTAAGGCAAGGATTTAATAAAGTTGAATGGTTACAAAAACAATTTGATAAGTTAAATAATTTGAAGGAAAAGGATGAGATAAAAGATTTAACTCAATATGTAGATTTCCCTATAGAAGAATATGAGTACTTAATTTATGGAGGTGATTCAGAAAGTAATAAATGTGATAATTATTTTTTGAAAATGCTAAAAATTGAGGTGCTCGATGCATTAAGAGATGCTAAGAGAGAACTAATAGCTAATAATGATTCAAAGCTATTATTTAAGGTTCTTAATCGAATTGAAAAAGATGAGTTTTTTGACATAATGGATATTATTAATTCATTAAATAAACAAATTGGTGAAAACGACAAATTAAAAAAAGTGGTGGATGAATTAAATATATATTTAAATAAAATTTCATTAAATGAAGACAGTGATAGTGTGAAGTTCAATTTTTCAACGCCAGAAATGAAGGATATAATAAAAAAATTAAGTTTACTATATGGTAATGACCCTATAAGCATTGAGAGAAATGGGTTGGGTAAAAATAACTTATTATATATATCATTAATAATGTCTCAGTTGTTAAGTGAGGAAGAAAAAGTACCTGCTGTATTTAGGCTAATAGGAATAGAGGAACCAGAAGCCCATTTACATCCCCATATACAAAAACATTTAGTAAGAAATATATTTGATGAATTTAATGAAAATTTTCAAAATAATATTAGGACAAATCAAGTAATTATATCTACTCATTCTAGTCATATTGCATCATCTATAGATTTAGATAATATTGTAGTTTTGTATAAAGAAAAAAATAAAATGCAAAGTCATTATATAGGAGAAGGGTTAACAGGTAAAAAAGAAAAATGTAAAAAATATCTAAAAAAATATTTAGACGCAACTAATTCAACAATGTTCTTTGCAAGAAGGATAATATTGGTAGAAGGTATTGCAGAAGAAATATTAATTCCTACTTTTTTTAGATATGAATATGGAATTAATATTGAGAGTATCGGATGTAGTGTTATAAATGTAAATGGAGTTGCATTTAAAAACTTCTTAGAAGTAATTAAAAATGGATATTATATAAAATGCGGTGTTATTACAGATAAAGATGAAGGTAAAAAAACAGAAAATAGATCTACTAAATTAAAAGAGGATTATAATTCAGATGTTATTTTAGTTGAGGATAATGAATTTACATTTGAAAAGGAATTAGTAGCATATAATCCTAAATATAGTGATGATAATATATTGATTAAAGCATTTAAGGAAGTACATCCAAGAATATTTCAAGACGTTAAGGATAATTGGAAAGGGAATATAGATATTGAAGAATTTTATACGAAAATTGAAAAAAAGAAATCAGAGTTTGCATTTGAAGTTGATGAATATTTAAAAGAAGTTATTAAATTAAAAGAAAATCCTAAAGGAAAAGAAGTTTTTAATTTTAATGTACCTCAATATATAAAGAATATATTTGAATTTATAAAGGGGTAAGGATTTATGAAAGTAAGTAAAGAGTTAATCATTGCTGCCGCAGGTTCAGGGAAAACAAGAGAATTAATTAATAGAATAGTCAACGCAACTTATTTATGCAAGGATAAATTAATAGTTGTTATAACTTATACTAATGCAGCAAGTGAAGAGATAATTGAGAGGTTACAAAAAGTTATCAGCATACCAGGTAATGTATTTATAGGAACAATTCATAGCTTTTTATTAACATATTTATTAAAACCATATGCAGAAACAATGGGGTTTGTTCAAGATGACATTATGATTAATAATATTGAGATAAAGCAGAAATCAAATGAAGAGAAATCAAAATATATGGTGAGAAAAAACATTTTAATAAAGGCATTATCCGAGAAGGGCATTTTAACATATGATTATATAATAACTTTATCTAAGAAATTACTAAAAGAGTATATTGTTAAAGAGAGGTTTTGTAATAGAATTGGATATATTTTTTTGGATGAGTTTCAAGACACAAGTAATTCACAATTTGAGATAATTGAGACTATACGAAGGAGTAAGAAATCAAATATTATTTTGGTTGGTGATCCAGAGCAAAAGATCATGAGTTTTCAAGATAAATCTAAGAAAAAGGATAAGAATGGAAATATAAAAATTCATCCTATAGTATCTTTGCAAGATAAAAGTACATATAAAATTATTAAAAAGGATGAAAATTATAGGTCTAGTGAAACTATAGTTGATTTTATTAATAATTTTCATTCAAGTATACATCAGAAATATAGGTGTTATGATATAAAGTCAAAAAATGAGATATTATTTATTAATAAAAATGATATTAGTGGAATAGTAAATAAATTTAATGAATTATGTTTAGATGAAAATTATTGTCTTAATAAACCTAAAAAGAGATTTTTTCTTTCCTATGAGAATAATACTTTTGATGAGCTAAATATGGGAAGTAATTATGGAGATAGTGATTATTCTAAATATTTATTATTAACAATGAATTTGATATTAAAAATATATAATTACAAGAAAAAAGAGTTTTTAGAGCTGTATGGTATTACTGTGGTAGATTTTAGAGAAGTTGCTATAAAATTATTAAATAAGTTTATAAAAAATATTAATGAAAAATCTAAATGGGAAGAGTACATTGAATATTATTTTGGAGATATAGAAAGTAATTCAAGAGAAGAGAATTTTGATGATGTAAATAGAATAAAAATTATAGACGATTATTATAAAAAACTTCATGAGTTACTTAAGGTTGATATTAATAATCCTAATTCTGAGGAGAATGATTTATGTATGACAATACATAAGTCAAAGGGATTACAGGCTGATGCAGTATTAGTTCTAGCCAAAGATATAAATGAACTTAGTAAGTGGTTAGAATGTGATCCAGAGAAAAGATTAGAAGATACAACAGATACATGTAGGTTAGGATATGTTGCATTTAGTAGAGCAAGAGAGTTTTTATGTATAGCATGTATGGAATCTATAGATGAAGAAATTAAAAGTAAATTAAAGTCTCTAAAAGTTACTATAGTATAGTTAGTGGAAGTCTATGGCAAAGAAGTCATGGACTTTTTATTTTTTAAGGAGGGTTTGCATATTATTCTTTGTTGAAACTCCTGCACCTCCGAAAATACTATGTTATTACTTTCTTTTAAAATTTGAGTTAGTTTTTCTATTTCTGTACTCATAAAATCATCTCCAACATTATTTAAATTAATTATAGCATAGTGAAATTAATTACAAAATATATAAATGACAGTTTATTGCTAGTTAAAGATAAATATGATAAACTCAAATTGAACTATAAAATATTGGAAATTATAGTGTATATTAATTAACAAATTGAAAGGAGTGATTGTGATGAAAAGTAATATTTATTTACTAATACAAGCAAATCAGTTAAAAAGGGGAAAGATATATGGAAACAATCACTTATGCAAAGTTAACTCATGATAATTTTAATGAACATTCATTAGATAATTTTATAAGACATCAAGAAGTTAAGGAATGCTTACGTAAAGTAGGAAATGAATTTATCTTAACATCATGTCAATTTACAGAAGATTGGAATTTATGCAAGCGTAGAGATATAGCTAAAAATGTTATAGAAGCTATTGATAAAAATTATGTTGTATATGGTGCATTTTATCAAGAAGAAGTAGTTGGATTTATTTATTTTGGTAATAGTACATTTGGAAGTAAAAATGAGTATGTAGAGCTTGTTATGTTCCAAGTTTCAGAGCCATTTAGAAAAAGGGGAATAGGAAAAACATTATTTAAATATGGGTGTGATGCTGTAAGAAAAAAAAGGTGTATCTAAAATATATATTTCAGCACATTCTTCTAGAGAAAGCCAAGAAGCATATAGAAAACTTGGATGTATTAATGCAATTGAGATTAATGAACAAATAGCAGAAAATGAACCTTATGATATTCAAATGGAATATAAATTATAGTTAGTTTTTCTTTAAAAATAATAGAATAAAGATTAATAGAAGTGCTTAGTATTTAGGCACTTTTATTTAATTATAATTTGTATATAGTCTCAATTAACACATCAACACCACCAAAGAATATTATTTATTGAAAGGTTAAATGGAGAATGATAACATAAAAGAATATAGATTATTTAAAAATAACAATATATTAAAGTCGGAGTGTGAAAAATGGACATTTTAATAAGAAAATATGAAGATAAAGATTTAAAAGATATGGTTGAAATTTGGAATGAAGTTGTGGAAGATGGAGCAGCCTTTCCTCAAATTAATTCTTTAGGTAGTATAGAAGAAGGAAAAAAATTTTTTGAAAGTCAAAGCTTTACTGCAGTAGCAGAAGCTCAAGGAAAAGTGTTAGGTTTATATATACTTCATCCTAATAATATTGGAAGATGTGGGCATATAGCAAATTCAAGCTATGCTGTTAAATCTTCTTCAAGAGGCATGAAAATAGGTGAAAAATTAGTAAAGCATTCATTAAAAATGGGAAAAGAATTAGGGTTTCGTATTTTACAATTTAATGCAGTAGTAAAATCTAATGTTGGAGCAATTAACTTGTATGAAAAACTTGGATTTGTAAAGTTAGGGACAATTCCAGAAGGATTCTTAAATAAAGACAATACATATGAAGATATAATTCTGTTTTATCATAAATTATAAAATATTTTGCACATATAAAGGTATTATATAGGAATTTATCAAAAAGTTCATAAAAATTATTTGACATAAAAGATAATCACCTATATAATACTAAGTGTAGTTTGCAAAAAACTATAATATCTGGTGATGATGGCGTAGAGGAAACACTCCTTCCCATTCCGAACAGGAAAGTTAAGCTCTACAGCGCTGATGGTACTGCATGGGA
>ONGV01000116.1 GCA_900317445.1 uncultured Eubacteriales bacterium
AGCAAAACCAAACATTAAGTACATTCTAAATACATCTGCACCATATTGAGAAATATAAGTATCTGGAGAAATTGTATTTCCCTTAGATTTACTCATTTTAAGTCCATCTGGTCCTAAGATAAGTCCTTGGTGGGTTAATGATTTAAATGGTTCATCAAAGTTTAAATATCCCATATCTCTTAATGCTTTAGTTATAAATCTAGCATAAAGAAGATGCATACATGCATGTTCAGGACCACCAACATATTTATCTACTGGAAGCATTTTATTTATTATTTCACTATCAAATGGTTTTTCTGAATTTTTGTTATCTGGATATCTTAAATAATACCAAGAAGAACATACAAATGTATCTAAAGTATCAGCTTCTCTCTTAGCTGGACCTCCACAACAAGGGCAAGTTGTATTTACAAAGTCTTCACATTTAGCAAGAGGTGACTTTCCATCAGGTGCAAATTCAACATCATAAGGTAATTCAACTGGAAGATTTTCCTCTGGTACAGGAACAGTTCCACATTTATCACAATAAATTATTGGAATTGGAGCTCCCCAATATCTTTGTCTAGAAACTAACCAGTCTCTTAATCTATAGTTAACCTTTTGATGTCCTAAACCTTGTTTTTCTAATTTTTCAACTATTTTAATTTTACCTTCTTCAGTAGTTAATCCATTAAATTCTCCTGAATTTGTTATAACTCCATATTCACAATAAGGAAGTTCTACTTCTTCACCTTTTTTATTAGTTATAACTCTTTCTATTGGTAAATTAAACTTTGTAGCAAAGGCAAAGTCTCTTTCATCATGAGCTGGAACTGCCATAACTGCTCCAGTACCATATGTAGCTAATACATAATCTGAAATCCATATTGGAACTTCTCTTCCGTTTATAGGGTTTATTGCATAAGAACCAGTAAATACACCTGTCTTTTCTTTTGAAATTGATTGTCTTTCTATTTCAGATTGTTTAGCGGCAGTTTCTTTGTAATTTTCAACAGCTTCTTTATTTTCAGCAGTAGTTAATTTATCAACTAATTTATTTTCAGGAGCTAAAACAACATAAGTTACTCCATTTAAAGTATCAGCTCTTGTTGTAAATACATCAAATTTTAAATCAGAATCTTTAACTTTAAAAGTTACTTCAGCTCCAGTAGACCTTCCAATCCAATGTTTTTGCATAGCAACTGTTTTTTCAGGCCAGTCTAATTCATCTAATTTATCAAGTAATTCATCAGCATAATCTGTTATTTTTAAGAACCATTGAGTTAAATCTTTTTTAGTAACTTCAGTTCCACATCTTTCACAACATCCATCAACAACTTGTTCATTTGCAAGAACAGTGTTACAAGAAGGACACCAGTTTACAGGAGCTTTTTTTCTGTAAGCTAAACCATGTTTGTAAAGTTGTAAAAATAGCCATTGAGTCCATTTATAATATTCAGGGTCACAAGTTATAACTTCGTTTTCCCAGTTAAACATAGCTCCCATAGCTTTAAGTTGTTGTTCCATAGTTTTAATATTTTTATAAGTAGAATCCTTTGGATGTATTCCTGTTTTTATTGCATAGTTTTCTGCAGGAAGACCAAAGGCATCAAATCCCATTGGTTGGAACACATTATATCCTTGCATTCTTTTAAGTCTAGCCCATGAATCAACTGGACCATAGTTAAACCAGTGACCAGCATGAAGTTGAGCTCCTGATGGATAAGAGAACATTTCTAAAGTATAAAGTTTCTTATCTAAATTTTTTGGATCGAATTTGTACAATTCATTTTTTTCCCATATTTCTTGCCATTTCTTATCAATAGCAGTTCCGTATTTTCCCATTAATAAACCTCCTAAAGTTTTGTTGAAATATAAAAACCTTTCATCTCTAAACTAAAGAGACGAAAGGTTAAATTCCGTGGTACCACTCTTATTAGGATAAATATATATCCTCACTTATGTTATGATAACGAGTATTTCCCGTACTTGCTTTTAACAAGTAAAGCTCCTTAGACAAGTTCCCATAACTATAACATCATTTTACACCAAACAATGACTCTCTTAAGATATAAATATATGGTACTACTTCCATTTCAACGCTAAAATATATAATTTTCTATTTTTATATTATATATTTGCTAGATAATAAAGTCAACTTAATAAAATTAGAAAAAACTTTTATAAAATATTTATTAAGGAATAAATAGAAAGTAGAGAATTATCAAAAAATAGTGTATTATTAATATTAAGGAATTCTTTTGAAGTTTTTCATGAAAGGAGGAATTGATATCAATTATATATTGGTATTGAAAAAATTATGTATAAAGATAATAGAGTTATAAGTTTAAATAGAGAAGATAAGGAAAATTTAGGTGAATTAAAAGATACTTTTATAGAGTTATACAATGAAGCCTATGATTATATAGATAAAAAAGATTTATACACAACCTTAAATTGCATTAGGAAATTAAAAGAAATCAATAGTGAAAATGTTGATGTAATGGTTTTAGAAGCTGAGTATTATGAAAATAGAGGTAATATTAAAAAAGCTTTAGAAAAGATTTCAGAAGCCATAGAAAAAGATGAATCTAATGCCTTATCTTATTATTTAAGAGGAAGATATAAAACCATTATGGGAAAATTAGAAGGGGCTTATGAAGATATTAGAAAGGCAATAACTTTAGATAAAGATAATTATGAATATAAAAGTGTACTAGCTAAGCTTTATTTGGACTTAGGAAATTATGAATATGCTAGAAATTTATATGAAAAGATAATTCACGTTTATAAGACTAAAGAAGTTAGAGATTGTTTTATAAGTGCTAATAAATTTATTATTGAAGATATAAATGAAATACCACAAGATGAAATTAATATAGAAGAAAAGATGAGTTTAATAAAAAGTCATTTACTGTTAGGTCAATTAGAAGAAGCTTATGAAATAATAAAGCCTATGGCAGGTACTACTGGTTCTGTTGAAAATTCCTTATACCTTGGAAAAATATTTATGGAAATGAATGAAGATGCAAAAGCAATGCCATATTTTGATATTATAATTCAAATTGGAATTAAAGATCCAGATGCATTTATATATAAAGGAAATCTTCTTGAAAGAAAGGGAGATTATCAAGGTGCATATGATAATTATGAAAAGGCATTAAAGTATAATCCAGATTGTGTATGGGTATATAATAATATGGCTTCTGCATTAATTGGATTACAAAAATATGATGAAGCTTTAGAATATACTGATAAGTCTTTAAGAGTAAATTATGATAAAGAAATTTCTTATAATAATAAGGGAAAAATATTCTATGGTAATGGGAAAAAAGATGTTGCTTTAAAATATTATGATTTAGCAATAAAAGAAGTTCCAAACTTTTCAGAGGCACATGTAAATAAAATAAAATTATTATTAGAGCTTAGAAGAACAGATGAAGCTTTAGAAGCCTGTGATGAAGCTATAGAAAACAATGTTAAGGATTATAGAGTTTTTGTAGAAAAGGCATCAATCCTTAAAGATAGGGCTAATTATGAAGAAACAGTAAAATATGCAGATGAAACAATTAAATATAATAAAAATTGTATAAGAGCATATTTCTTAAAAGCAATTTCCTTATGTAAGATGGTATACTATTCAGCTGCTATAGAAACTATTGACAAGGCAATAGAAATTAGTGAAGGAAAAGACTTAGTAGTATATGGAGCTAAATTATATATATATAATGAAATGAGAGAAAAAGAAAAGTTTGTAACAACTTGCATGGAGGCTATTGGAGAACAGAATGCAGTAGGTAAAAAGCCTATAGAATTTGTTAATAAATTTAAAAATGATATGCAAAAATGTGAATCTGAACTTAAAGAAGACAGTATCTATAAGAATATAGTAGAAGTTATAGTACAGTTTAGTTTATAAGAATTAAGGCGCTAGGAGGTTCCAGGATGGAGACAATAGATGTTTATAGCTTAAAAGATAAAAATTTATTTGATTTAAAAGTAATGCTAAATCAAATGGATTTAGAGGATGAAGATGGAGAAGTTATGAATTTACTTCAAGGAATATATTTTTTGAAGTGTGATAAAGTAGAAGAAGCCATAGAATTATTTACTGATGCAATAGATTTAGAACCATATAAGAGTAAAGAGTGTTATTTAAAAAGAGCAGAGGCTTATAAAAGAATAGGAGAGTTAGAAAAAGCCTATGATGATTATAAAAAAGCATTAGTATTTGATAAAGAAAATCTTAATATAATTAAAGAACTGGCAGAGTGTTGCTATGCTTTAGATTATTTTGAGGAAGCAATTGATTTATACAATATAATTGCTAAGGATACAGAAGGAGATTGGGAAATATCTGCTATAATATCAAGTTTAAATGGATTTCTTATAGAAGAGTATGAAAATAAAGAAACTAGAACAGAAAAGGAAAATTTCTATTTAGTTGATTGTTATTTAAAAGCTAATGAATATGAAAAATGTTCTGAAATTTTAAAAACTCTTGAAGATAATGAAAATGTTGAGAAAGAAAAGTTATATTTTTTACAAGGTAAATTATTAAGAAAGTTAGCTAAAAATGAAGAAGCTTTAGAATATTTTAATAAAACTTTAGAACTTGATTCAGAGAATAGAGAAATTTATGAATATAAAGCTAATATTTTAAATGATTTAAATAGAGATGAAGAAGCTTTAGAGTGCTATAAAAAGCTTATAGGTGAAGGCGAAGAGGATGATTATGTATATGATAAGATGGCAGAAATCTTATATAAGTCTGGAAAGTATGAAAAATCATTAGAAGCCTGTGAAAAAGCAATTTCAATAAATGATAAGAGAATAAATGCCTATAAAAATAAGGCTAAAATATTATGTAAAATGAAAAAGTATCCAGAAGGATTAGAAGTTTGTAATAAAGCTTTAGAATTATCTCCTAACATTTCAGAATTATATGAAGTAAAATCTGAGATTCTTGTAGAACTTGAAGACTATGAAGATGCTATTAAAGTAGCAGATAAAGCAATATCATTAGGAATAGACAATGCTAATATATACTATCAAAAAGGAAAGGCATTGCAAGCTATAAGAAAATATGTAAAAGCATTAAATTGTTATGATAAATCATTAAGTTTTGATGATAAAAATTCAAAAGTATATGAGGGAATTGGATATATAAAATACAAAAAGAAAAGTTTTGATGAATCAATAGAAAATTATACAAAAGCCATAGAATTAGATGAAAATATAGTTTCATATTATATAGAAAGAGCTGAAGTTTATAAAGCAGTAGAAGAATATATAAAGGCTAAGGAAGATTATGAAAAAGCAGTAGAACTAGATAATAAGAATTTTGAAACTTATTATGAAATAGCTATGATATGTAAAAGAGAAGAAGAATATTTAAGTGCTATTAAGAATTTTAGTAAGTCATTAGACTTAAATCCAAATCAAGCAAATATATATAATGAAATTGGAGAAATATATTATATAGAAAAAGAATATAATAAAGCTATGGAATGTTTTAATAAAGCATTAGAATTAGATAATGAATTAGCAAGTGCCTATGTAAATATGGGATTAGTTTATAACAATACTGGTGAATTAGAACAAGCTATAAATTCTTTTAGAAAAGCTATAGAATTAGAACCAAAGAATGCATTTGCATATTATCATCTTGGTAAATCTAATGCTGAAGGAAGATATTATAACAATGCAATAAGATGGTTTGGTCAAGCTATAAAAATAGATGATGAATACATTGATGCTTATCTTGGAAGAGGAGAGGTTTATAGAGCAACTGGGGAATTAGAAAGTTCTATAAAGGATTTTGATAAAGCCATAGGAATGTTACCACCAGATGCAAAAGCATTTGACGAATTAGGAAAAACATATTATTCATTAAAAGATTATACAAAAGCTATTGAATGGTATAAAAAGGCAATAGAAGTAGATAAAAAATATGTAGAAGCTCATGTGGATTTAGGAATTACATATTTTGATCAAGAGAACTTTGATGATGCTTATATTAGTTTCCAAGATGCTATTCAAGTAAATAAAGAATATGCAAAATCATATTATTATGTAGCAAAAGTATTTATGAAAAGAGAGCAGTATTTAGATTCTATAGAGTGGTTTACAAAAGCAATAGAAAAGGATGAAAATCTTGTAGAAGCATACAACGAAAGAGGAATTGCTTATGCAAAGCAAAAAAAATATAAAGAAGCAATAGAGGACTATACAAAGGCAATAGAATTATCAGAGAATCCTTTAGATGAATATTATAATAATAGGGGAGTAGCTTATGAAGCTATTGATAATTTCAAACTTGCTTTAGAGGATTATAAATTAGCTTTAGAACTTCATCCAAATGAAAAATTAGCATTAAGTAATATAGGAGATTTATATCTTAGACAAGATTTATATCAAGAGGCTATTGATTATTATTCAAAAGCGCTAGCTATTGATTCTTATTATGTATATTGTGATTGGAAAAAAGCCATATGTTTTGTAAAGATGAGAAGGCATGAAGAAGCTATACTTGAATATTCAAGATGTATAGAACTAGAACCAGAAAATGAAGAATATTATATAGGAAGAGCACTTGTATATACAAATATAGGATTAAAGAAACTTGCAAGGGCAGATTTAAAGAAAGCTTTAAAAATAAATCCTAATAATAAAGAAGCAAGAGAAAATATGAGTGAATTATCTTTTATAGATAGAATAATATTTAAGTTTAAGCCAATAAAATAAAAAAATAAGTAAAAAATTTAAAAAAAGTATTTACAACGGATAATAATTATTATATAATAAAAACTGTCAAAAGGATAAATTAAATAAAAACAAGAATAAAATAAATAATAATGAAAAGATTGGAGGAAAATATTATGAAAAAATTTGTTTGTACAGTATGTGGTTATGTTTATGAAGGTGAAGCAGCACCAGAAAAATGTCCAGTATGTGGAGTAGGAGCAGATAAATTTAAAGAACAAGTTGGAGAATTATCTTGGGCAGCAGAACATGTAGTAGGAGTAGCTCAAGGTTCATCAGAAGATATAATGGCAGATTTAAGAGCAAACTTTGAAGGAGAATGTACAGAAGTAGGAATGTACTTAGCAATGGCAAGAGTAGCTCACAGAGAAGGATATCCAGAAATTGGATTATACTATGAAAAAGCAGCTTACGAAGAAGCAGAACATGCAGCAAAATTTGCTGAATTATTAGGAGAAGTTGTTACAGATTCAACTAAGAAGAACCTAGAATTAAGAGTTGCAGCAGAAAATGGAGCAACAGCAGGAAAATTTGATTTAGCTAAGAGAGCAAAAGCTGCAAACTTAGATGCTATCCATGATACAGTTCATGAAATGGCTAGAGATGAAGCTAGACATGGTAAAGCATTTGAAGGACTATTAAAGAGATACTTTGGATAAAATTTAATAAACTTAAACATATAAAGGTGCATTGATTTTTCAATGCACCTTTATATACATTAATTATGATTTTTTAATTAATAAAATTATATAATTTTATATTCATTTTTTATAAATTCTCTTACTTCCTCAAAGGTTTTAATTGGAGGTTGATTTTTTATATGAGAACCTATGTGTTTTTCCATCCAAACCATGTTATACCAACGGTTGAATTTATATCCACATTGATAGAATTCTCCAACTAGTCGATAACCTAAATGTTTGTGAAAATTAACACTATTTTTAGTAAGATATTCATCTTCTATTATTGGATAAGCAATACAAGCATTAAGATTTAAAATATTTTGAGCAAGAAGAACTTTTTCTAAAGAATCATATAAAATTTTTCCAATTCCCATTTTTCTCATATCTTTATCTACATAAATAGTTGTTTCAACTGCCCAATCATAAGCAGCTCTTTCTTTAAATGGACTTGCATAAGCATATCCTAAAATTTTATTATCTTTTTCAGCAACTAAATAAGGGTATTTGTTTAATGTGTTGCTTATTCGACTTTTAAACTCCTCTATAGATGGAATAGAATATTCAAATGTAATTGCTGTTTTTTCAATATAGGGAGTATAGATATCTAATAATCTTTTAGCATCTTCTAATGTAGCAATACGTATTTTTATATTATCTTTTTTCTTCAAGGTAAGACCGTTGCATAAAACTTATAAAAAGTTATAAATATATAAATTTTACTTTGTTTCCTTCTTCATAAAGCTCTATTTTGAAATAGTAA
>ONGV01000138.1 GCA_900317445.1 uncultured Eubacteriales bacterium
GTAGTTACATGTTCTTCATCTGGAAGACCACTTGGATTTTTAAAATTACTATTTACAGCTCCTATGGATTTTGCTTTTTCATTCATAAGTTTTGCAAATTCTTCACAACTTCCAGATACATATTCAGCTAAGGTTTCAGCTGCAACATTATCAGATGCAAGAAGAAGAATTGTTAATAGCTCTCTTACAGTAAATATATCTCCTTCACGAAGACCTATTTTTGTACCATCTGCAAAAGGAGGATTTTTCCCAACAGTAACCTTTTCATCTAAGTTTTTAACATTATCAAGAACAACTAATGCTGTAAGAACCTTTGTTGTTGATGCTGGGTAGTATTTAGTATTTTCTTCCTTAGAATATAATACTTCACCAGTTGTAGCATCCATTAAAACTACTCCTTTAGAGCTTAACTCTGGAGGTTTTGATTCAGCATAAGCTGTTTTATAATTAAAGTTAGTTAAAATTAATATAACTAACAAAAAAGTCGAAAAAATATGTAAACTTTTTTTATTCATTTTTTTACCTTCTTTTTAAATTAATTCAACAAATAATATTCTAACAAAAAAAATAATAGAAAGCTATACAAAATTAAAATAAAAGTCTAACTATATGAATAATATTATTTATTTTTGTTAATAATAAATAGTATATTACATTTTTTAGAGGGATTTTATGAAAAAAAATTATAAAACAATAGGAACTATAATAGTAGGAATAATTATATTTTTATTCTTTATAATATCTTATCTTACAGGAGGAAAATCTGAACTTAATAAAAATAATGATGAAAGTATATTTATTGAAGAAAATGAATCTATGGAAGTTATAAGTAAAAAAGAAGAAAAAGAAAGTACAAAGATTGTTGTAGATATTAAAGGGGAAGTTAAAAAACCAGATATATATTGGCTTGAAGAAGATTCCATAATTGAAGATTTAATAAATTTAGCAGGAGGATTAACAGAAGAAGGAGATTTAAGCAAAATAAATAGAGCAGAAAAGCTAAATAATCATCAAGTTGTAGTAATACCTAATATTAATGATGAAGAAAATCAAGGAGAAATTATAATATCTTCAACAAGTGATAATAAAGTAAATATAAATACAGCTAATCTTACAGAATTAGATTCTCTCTCTGGAATAGGACCTTCAAAAGCAGAAGCTATAATAAAATATAGGGAAGAAAATGGAAACTTTAAAACTATTGAGGAAATAAAAAATGTAACTGGAATTGGAGAAGGATTATTTGAAAAGTTTAAAGAAAATATTACAATCTAAAATAATAGTTAAATATTATTTCACATTTAAAAAATTAATGCTATAATTAATAGGTGTTAGGTGGAAATTTTCATATACAATGATTTAAGGAGGTCGTATGTTAAAAAAAATAATCTCAGCTTTAATAATAGGAATTCTTTCAGTAACATCATTTGTAGGATGTTCTAATAAAGATGAGAAAAATGAAAGTGAAACTACAACAGCAATTAACAGTGAAAATAAGTATGACAATCTTAACGGAGAGTGGGCTACAAAGTTAACACTGGATGAATTGAAAGAAAAGTATGCGTCTCTTTTAAGTCAAGTGGAAGAAAAAAATAGATACTATGGTCTAGATTATGAAACAAAAGAAGACGTAAAAGAAACAAAAGAAGAAACAGTGAAGGAAAATTATATTTATTTAGATAATGAAAATGCTGAAAAAAACCGTCTTGAAAGTGCATATTTTGGGATGAAAACTTATGGTAATGATTTATCTAAAGGACAAATAATAATGAAGCTTGTCTTAAACTTTGATGGGGAAAAAGCATTAAAAGAAGGAAAATTTGATTTTGGAGAAACTTCATTAGCAGAATATTCTTCAATAATGACAAAAGAAGAAGATAGAGACTATGAAATAATCAATGAACAGATTATAGAAAAACTAAAAAACAAAAAAGGTGAAGGGGTAGTAGTAAATGACATAAATGGGCTATATGAAGAATTTGTTGTTTCAAAGGATTATATAGTTTATAGATTAGAAACTAAAAAGTTTGATTTTACTACAAATAAGGATGGTAACATTACTGATACAAGTACTGTTACTACCAACGATGAAGAAAATGAAGAAGATAATAATTAACTTTAAATTTTTTTTACAAGGATTTTAAGGAGGAGAAGGGTTTTGTTAAAGAGATTAATAGCAAGTATTTTAGATGAGGTATTAGCAGTAGTAATGGGATTAGTATTATTACTTGTATTTGAAGGAATATTAAGATTAATAGGATTCCAAATGGTTAAGGAATATTGGGCAACTTTTGGAGTAATAGCTTTAGCTATAGCTAACATAATTTACTTCGCAATTGGAGAAAAGAGTGTTGGAAAGAAGGCTTTACACGTATAAGATAATATAAATTTCAGGAGCAATTGATGAAAAAAGGTAGCGAAATATTAGTAAAAATAGAAAAAACAGAATTTCCATCTATAGGGATTGGAAGAGAAGGAGAAAGAACAATATATGTAAAAAATTCTTTTCCAGGTCAAGTTATAAAAGGAAAAGTTAAAAGAAAAAAAGCTGACTATGCAGAAGTAAAAATGCTAGAAGTAGAAGAAAAGGCAGATTATGAGGTTGAAGCCAAATGCCCTGTTTTTGGCATTTGTGGAGGATGTTCCTCTCAAAATCTTACCTATGAAAAGCAGCTTGAATTATTAGGTCAAGAAGTAAAGGAATTATTTAATAAAGCTAATGTTACAACTGGTGAATATGAAGGAGTAACAGGCAGTGAATTTCAATGGGAATACAGAAATAAAATGGAATTTACCTTTGGAGATATGGAAAAAGGTGGAGAACTTACCTTAGGAATGCATATGAAAAATAAATCCTTTGGAATTATAAATGTAGATAAGTGTCAAATAGTAGATGAAGATTTTAGAAAAATAATATCATTAACTATAGAATATTTTAGAAAACAAAATTTACCTTATTATAGAGTAATGAAAAGAGAAGGCTATCTAAGGCATCTTGTTATAAGAAAAGCTAAAAACACAGGAGAAATTCTAGTAAATTTAGTTACAACAACACAAATAGATTTTGATTTAACAGAATATAAAGAAATAATAAAAAATGCAGATTATAAAGGCAAAATAGTATCAATACTACATACTGAAAATAATTCTTTTTCAGATGCTGTAATACCTGAGAAGGTAAATTTATTATATGGAAAAGATTACATACAAGAAGAACTTCTTGGATTACAATTTAAAATATCCCCATTTTCATTTTTCCAAACTAATACTAAAGGAGCAGAAGGCTTATATAGTATTGTAAGAGAATATATGGGAAATTCTGATAATAAAGTGGTATTTGATTTATATTGCGGTACAGGAACTATAGGGCAAATAGTTGCACCAAAAGCAAAAAAGGTTATAGGAATAGAATTAATTGAAGAGGCTGTAGAAGCAGCAAAAGAAAATGCAAAGCTTAATGGCTTAAATAATTGTGAATTCTTTGCAGGAGATGTAGCAGAAATAATAAAAACAATAAAAGATAAGCCAGATATAATTATTCTAGACCCACCAAGAAGTGGAGTGCACCCTAAGGCATTAGAATATGTAATAAAATTCAATGCAAAAGAAATAATTTATGTTTCATGTAATCCTAAGACTTTAGTAAATG
This sequence comes from uncultured Eubacteriales bacterium, assembly GCA_900317445.1. Classification (GTDB taxonomy): domain Bacteria; phylum Bacillota; class Clostridia; order Clostridiales; family Clostridiaceae; genus Clostridium. Next base: position 3,650 of record ONGV01000138.1, read on the forward strand.
ATTTAAAAGTTCTTTTAAGTGAAGGCTACAAAATTGTTAAAACTAGAGTTAAAGATATGTTTCCAAACACACCACATGCAGAAACAGTGGTTAAGTTAATTAAGGAATAAAAATCAAAAAAATATTAATAAAAAGGAAGCTACTTTAAACGAATAACGAAGTGAAAAATAAGAGATTAAGCCATGAGGTTTAGTCTCTTTTTCAATTTGAAAATAAGCCCTAAAGTCAGTAAATAAGAAAGTTAAAGAAGATTTAAAAAGAGTTGAATTTAATAATTGTATGTATCGACAAGGTTTAAATCTTGCCTTTACTTTTTATTTGTGTTATGATAAATCAACAATTATCCTATTTTTAGGGATTAGGAAAAGGAGGAGAAGTATGAAAAAAAGATATTGGTATTGCTTTCCTTTAGTAGTGGCTTTGGCCACGGGATTATGTGGTTGCGGAGCAAAGGAACAGGAAAAAGATATGACAGGAAATACAGAAGTAGAGTATTCTGTAAATGAAAAGGAAGAAAATGAAACAGTTGGAAAACAATATTTGGATGCATTTAAGAATTCAGAGCAAATTGAAGCAGAGCTTATGGTGGATGAACTTTTAAATAAGGTGGAAGTTCCCTATTCATTAGCAAAAGTGGAAGTGTCAGAGGGTTATCTGAGTGGATTTGACGAAGAAATTACTGGTTTTCAAAAGGGAGTAATGTTCTCACCTATGATTGGTACCATTCCTTTTGTAGGATATGTATTTGAAACAGATGATGCAGATGCACTGTTGTCTTTATTAAAGGAAAAAGCAAATCCGGCTTGGAATGTTTGTACAGAGGCAGACGAAACCGTATCTACAAGCAGAGGGCAGTTAGTATTTTTCTTGATGTGCACTAATGAAAATAAATAAAGGATTTTTACAATGTATTGCGGCATTACAGATTCTTATTTTTCATCTGTGGATGCCTATAACTAAGACTACCATTGAACAATTCTTAATAAAAACAGGGTACATAGGAGTGGATTTGTTTTTCTTTTTGTCAGCTTATTCTTTGGCAGATAAGACCATATCCTATGGTTCTTTTTTGAAAAATAGAGTTCTAGTATTATATGCCAAATTTGCTTTCTTTGTAGGACTCATGGCAATATCTAATACTAGTTTTGGGATTCATAGAATATGGAAATCATTAACCTTTTTTGAATTTTTCGAAAGAGGTGGTGGGGCTTTTTTGTGGTTTCTTCCTGCGATTTTGCTGTTTTACTTTTTATATCCATTCTTTTTAAGGTGGGGAAATAGATGGAAGGTTCTTTTAGTACTATTTCTTTGGATGGTAGGAAGTATTGTGCTAGAGAAGGGATTTTCATATACAGCAATTTTTATTTTTACTAATAGAATTCCAATAATTCTAGCAGGATATGTGTTAAAGAAAAAGTCAATCCCTCCTTGGGTGGTTGTTTTATTTTTTCCTATAGGAATTGCCTTTATATATTTTTTTGGATTTTATAGAAAATTACATTTCCCAATAAGAGATATGTATTACGTTTTTGTGGTACCCATGGTGATTGCCTTAGTAATCTTAAGTAGTTATATAAAAAAGAATCGAATCTGGGATGTTTTAAGCTCAGTCACACTAGAATTGTATGCATTGCAAATGATTTTTGGTCAAAAGATTGTTTGTGGTTTGTATTTTGAAATAAAGAATCCTCTTTTAACAAATATAGGAGTGCTTCTTGTCTTCTTCACATTAGCATTTTTATTGAAAGGAGTATTTGTAAAAATAGAAGCTTTTTGTAAAAAAGTGAAAAATTAATTATTTGTTGGTAGAACTAGAAAGCATAGAATAAATAATAATTGAAGGAAGAATTGAATTTTTTATTAATATAGCGGCAGGGCTTAAGCTTTGCCGTTTTTGTTTTATGTTTATCCAAATAGGTGCTAAACTATAAATAGTACAAGTTGAAAGTGGAAATTTCTTTAAAAAAGATATAATATAAAACTATTGGGATATGCAGATGGCTGACCTACGGACAGTTATTATCAATATTATTGAATATATTCCATAATAATCTATATTTTAAATTATTATGGAATTAATTTTAAAA
>ONGV01000120.1 GCA_900317445.1 uncultured Eubacteriales bacterium
TCTTCTCCATAATCCTTTTCAATTTCTATTTCCCAAACTTCACCATTTTGTTTTTCTATTTCAAGAAGTAATTCTTCATCTGCTGTAAGAAATCTATAATCAATTATATCATGAATTTCTTCACCATTAACAGACAATAAATAATCTCCAACCTCAATTTCCATTTCTTCAGCTATACTACCTTCAAGAACTTCTTTTATTAAATTCTTCATTTTTATTCACTTCCTATTCACACAAATACCCCATCTTATGCTATATTACCTTATTAACAATAGTAAGTCAAATAAATATGAATATTAAAAAAGGAAGAATAAATATATTATCTTACTTTTTTGTTCTGATAGCTTCAAGTTAAAAAATAATAATTCTCTATATAAAAAATGTGAAATATTACTTTGTTTTTGCTTAACACACTTAAAGTCAATACAAAATAATATTTCACACTTACTAATTAAAATATTTTAATTTTATTCATTAAGGTCTACATAATTTCCACTCTTAGAGAATATTGTCCATTCACATATATTAGTTACATGGTCTGCTACACGTTCTAAATATTTAGCTACAAATAAAAGTTGTGCATTTTTATTTGCTCTTACCTCATCAAGCTTTACATTTTTTAATATGCTATCAAATATAGTCCTATAAAGAGAATCTATTTCATCATCCATTTTACATATTTCATAAGCTTGTTCTTCATCAATACTTACATATGCATTTATTGCTAATGAAATCATTTTTCTTATCTTCTCTTCCATTACCCATAAAGAAAGAGCATCACCTTCAAAATCTCCAGAATCTTTACCAATACTTCTAACTATTTTACATATATCTATAGCATAGTCTGCCATTCTTTCTAAATCTGTAACTACCTTAGTTACTGTAAATACATTTCTTAAATCCTTAGCTAAAGGTTGTTCACTTGCTATAAACTTTATGCATTCTTCTTCTATTGTTTTTTGAAGCTCATCTACCTTATCATCTTCTTTAATAATGCTATCAATTATTTCTACATCATGATTTTTAAGTGCAAGCATAGTTGCATAAAGTTGTTTTTCAACTAATGTTGACATTTGAATTAATTGGCAATCAATTTCCTTTATTCTTATTTTTTGAGAAGTTAATGTCATATTCCTTCATCTCCTTTAAATTTTAGCCGAATCTTCCTGTTATATAATCTTCTGTTCTCTTATCTCTTGGTTTATAGAAAATATCATCTGTTTTTCCAAATTCAACAACCTCTCCTGTTAAGAAGAATGCTGTCTTATCAGCTATTCTACCTGCTTGTTGCATATTGTGAGTTACAATTACAACAGTGTATTGTTTCTTAAGTTCATCCATAAGCTCTTCTACTTTACTTGTAGAAATTGGGTCTAATGCAGAGGTTGGTTCATCCATTAATATTACTTCTGGAGAAACTGCTAAAGTTCTTGCTATACATAATCTTTGTTGTTGTCCTCCTGATAGTCCCATAGCACTTGTTTTAAGTCTATCCTTAACTTCATCCCAAATTGCTGCACTCTTTAAGCTTTCTTCAACTATTTTATCTAATTTTTTTCTATCTTTTATACCATGAACTCTTGGACCATATGCGATATTGTCATATATAGACATTGGAAAAGGATTTGGTTTTTGAAAGACCATTCCAACCTTTGTTCTTAATGCAATTACATCTTTACTTTTATAGATATCTTCTCCATCAATTAAAACTTCACCTGTTATCTTTACATCATCAATTAAATCATTCATTCTATTTAATGTTCTTAAAAATGTTGATTTACCACATCCTGATGGACCTATAAAAGCAGTAACTTCATTTTTTTCTATGTCCATATTTATCTTTTTTAAAGCTTGATGAGAGCCGTAAAATAAATCTAAGTCTTTTACTGTTATTTTAGCCATTTTTCCACCTCTATTTAATAATTTGCTTTGCTGAACTTTTTAGTTATTAATTTTGCTATTGTATTTAAAACTAATATGATAACTATTAAGACTATACCAACAGCTGCTGCTTGTTCAATGTCTCCAGCTTCTTTAGTAACCAAATAAGCATGAACTGTAAGAGTTCTTGAACTTGACATAATGCTTTTAGCCATCTTTGCAACTGTTCCAGCTGTTAATAATATTGCTGCTGATTCTCCAACTACACGTCCAATTGAAAGTATAACTCCTGATAAAACTCCTGGAAGTGCACTAGGAACTATTACTTTATATAATGTTTGGAACTTTGTTGCTCCAAGCCCTAATGATGCTTCTCTATAAAACTTTGGAACTGATTTTAATGATTCTTCAGTAGTTCTTATTATTACAGGAAGTATTATTATTGAAACAGTTAATGAACCTGCTAAAATTGAGTATCCAAAGCCTAATACATCAACAAAGAATATAGAACCAAATAATCCATATACTATTGAAGGAATTCCTGATAAACTTTCTGTTGCAAATCTTATTATTTTTACAAGCTTTCCTTGTTTCGCATATTCTTGTAAATACACTGCTGCCAAAACCCCAATTGGTGTTGCAACTACTATTGATAAAACTACTGAATATAAGGTTGAAATTATCATTGGAAGTATTCCACCATCTCCAGATGGAGAGTAATCTGCTGTTAAAAATGTTATGTTTATTTTTCTAAAACCTTTTAAGAATATAAATCCTAAAATAAATACTAACATAAATACTGTTATTCCTGCAAAAAGCCATAATAATACCTTCCAAATATTTTCCTTAACTTTTCTTGAACTCATTCTTATGCACCTTCCTTATTAGAAAGCTTACTTAATAGTAAATTTAGTAATAAAATAAATATGAATAAAACAACTCCTGTAGCAAATAGCATTTCTTGATGTGTTCCATATGCATATCCCATTTCTAGAGCTATATTAGTTGTTAAAGGTCTTACTCCACTAAATATTGAAGTTGGAATTATTGGTGAATTTCCTGCTACTAATATTATTGCCATTGTCTCTCCAATTGCTCTTCCTACTCCTAATACTACCCCTGCTAAAATTCCTGATTTAGCAGCTGGTACAACTACTTTAAAAGTAGTTTCTATATGAGAAGTTCCAAGTGCTAAAGAACCTTCCTTATAGCTTTTAGGTACTGCTCTTATTGAAGTTTCTGATACTGTTACTATTGTTGGAAGCATCATTATAGCTAAAACTATCATTACTGCTAATAAACTTTGTCCTTTAGGTTGATTAAATGTATTTTGTATCCAAGGAACTATAATTGCTAATCCAAACACTCCATATAATACTGATGGTATTCCTGCTAACAATTCAACAGCTGTTGAAATTACTTTTCCAATTTTCTTTGGTGCTATTTCTGCTATAAATACTGCTGTTAATATTCCTATTGGAATTCCTATTATTAATGCCCCTAGTGTAGCTAATATAGATGCTACTATCATTGGTGCTATTCCAAAACTTTCACTACTTGGCACCCACTTAGTACCTAATAAAAAATCTTTAAAAGAAAATCCTTTACTTATAAAAGGATTTAATCCTTTATAAAATACAAAACCTATAATTAACAAAAGACTAATTACTGCTATCATTGCACTTATAAAAAATATAAACTTTGTAACATCTTCAATTATATATTTACTTTTATTACTTTTGTTTTCATTAAGCATATATAAGTTCCCTCCTAGAAGTTATGCTTTCTAATATGTAAGATTTACATAGATACACCCTCTTTACGAGGGCATATTTATAATTTACTATTTTATTTTTATAAGCTTATCTTCTTCTACTATTTTTTGTCCTTCATCACTTAATATATAATCAATAACTTTTTGTCCTTCATCTGTTAAAGTATCATCTTTAGTTACAAGTAAAAATGGTCTTGATAATTTATACTCACCACTTTTTGCAAGTTCTTCAGTTGGTTCTACTCCATTTACTTTTAAAGCACTTATACTATCATCAACATATGAGAATGAAACAAATCCTATTGCATTTTTATTTCCAGAAACAGTTGTTTTTATATTACCTGAACCATCTGCTATTGTTGCA
>ONGV01000166.1 GCA_900317445.1 uncultured Eubacteriales bacterium
ATAGCATTACTTCTTGTAATTCAAATTGGAATTCTTATATTATCTTTTAAGTGGTTAGCAGGTTATATGACTTATATTTATGGAGGTTTTACTTTTTTAACAGCAATTCTTGTAATATATATTATAAACAAAGAAGGTAATCCAACCTATAAGCTTGCATGGATGATACCTATTTTGATATTCCCTGTTTTTGGAGCATTATTTTATTTATTTGTTCAACTTCAAATAGGAACTAGACTTATAAATATTAGATTAGGAAATACTATAAAAAAGACTAAAAAGTTTTTAAAACAAAATAAAGACTTAATAGAAGAGATTAAAAAGGATGATAAAAAGGTAGCTAATCTTGCAAATTATATGAATGAGTATGGGGGATATCCAATATATAAAAATACTTCTGTTAAATATTTTCCTTTAGGTGAAGATAAGTTTGAGGAAATAAAAAAACAACTAGAAAAAGCAAAAAGATTTATATTTTTAGAATATTTTATTGTAGAAGAAGGTTTAATGTGGGATTCTATATTAGAAATTTTAGAGAGAAAGGTTAAAGAAGGGGTAGAAGTAAGATTTATGTATGATGGTACTTGTTCTTTAATACTTCTTCCTTATAATTATCCTAAAAAGATGGCAAAAATGGGTATAAAATGTAAAATATTTAGTCCAATAAAACCAGCATTATCTACTTATCAAAATAATAGAGACCATAGAAAGATATTAGTTATAGATGGTAATGTAGCCTTTACTGGAGGAATAAATCTTGCAGATGAATATATAAATAAAAAGGTTGTTTATGGTCATTGGAAGGATATAGGAGTTATGCTTAAAGGAGAAGCTGTTAAAAGCTTTACTTTAATGTTTCTTCAGGTATGGAATATTACTTCAAAGGAAGAAGAGGATTATGGAAAATATATATCTAATGCTAGAGAAGAAGAGGCGAAAGGTTATGTAATGCCTTATGGAGATAGTCCAGTTGATAATGAAAATGTTGGAGAATTGGTATATATGGATATTATAAATACTGCTAAAGATTATGTTCATATAATGACTCCATATTTAATTTTAGATAATGAAATGATGACAAGTTTAAAATATGCTGCAAAATCAGGAGTTGATGTTAAGCTTATTCTTCCACATATTCCAGACAAGTGGTATGCTTATCTTCTTGCAAGAACATATTATAAAGAGCTTATAGAAGCAGGAGTAAGTATTTATGAATACACACCAGGCTTTGTTCATGCTAAGGCTTTTGTATCAGATGATAAAAAAGCTGTTGTAGGAACTATAAATCTAGATTATAGAAGTCTTTATTTGCATTTTGAATGTGCTGTTTTTACTTATAAAACAACTCTTGCATATGATGTTGAAAAAGACTTTCAAGAAACATTGAAAAAATGTGAAAAAATAACCATAGAAAATTGCAAAAAGTTTAGTATATTTAAAATAATTATAGGACAGGTATTAAGGTTATTTGCTCCCCTTATGTAAAATTAACTTAAGAAAAAGAATTTTAAATGAAATATAAAAATTCTGACAAGAAAAATAAATACTTAACTTATTATGTAATATAATTTAATTTGAGAATAAATATTAGGGGGAGAAATAATGATAAATTTTGATTTTGATAATATTATAAATAACTTATTTTTTGGATTCTTTGGAATTTTGTTCATGTTTATTTTAAAGAAAACTATATTTAAAAAGTTTTCTGAGAAGTTTAACTATTATATATGGCTTCCTTTAATGGTAGTGATGATTATACCTTTAGAAATAAGGGTAACAAGAAAAATACCTACAATTTTACAAAGTAAAATTAATACAACAAAGATTTTAAACTCAGAAGTTATAAAAAGTACTGTTTATGAAAAGAATATAATAGATTATATAACTATTATTTATATTTCTATAGTAGTTTTAATTATAGCTTTTGAGCTTATAAATTATTTTATTTTAAGAAGGAAAATAATTAAAGAATCAATTATTATTGATGATGAAATGATAATTGATGTTTATAATAAGGTAAAAAAAGAGTTAAACATAAGAAGTAACTCACCTTTAATGGAAAATAAAAAATTATCTACTCCTATGAATATAGGAATTCTTTCACAAAATATAATACTTCCTAGCATAAAATATACTTCTAAAGAATTAAATCTTATACTAAAGCATGAACTTATCCATCAAAAGAGAAATGATTTTCTTTATAAATTATTAATGAGTATAGCTTGTGCTATTAATTGGATTAATCCTTTAGTGCACCTTATGGCTAAAGATATAAAATATTATTGTGAAAGCTCTTGTGATGAAGAGGTTATAAATAAATCAAACAAAGATCATATTAAAACATATGGCTTAGTTATAACAAAAACAGCTAGAAATAATGCCTATAGAATTAATAGAAACCTTTCTTTTTCACTAAATGAAAAGGACTTAACAGTAAGAAGAGTTAAAACTATGTTTGATGAAAAAAAGAAATTTAAAGGAAATATAGCCCTTTTTATAGCTTCACTTCTTATAATTTTAAGCTTTGGAATATTTGTTTTAAATATAGAATATGTTGTTGTACAAGCCTCTGAAAATAACAATGTTATAAAGAGTGAAGAAATTAAGGAAAATAATGAAGTTGAAAAGTTAGAAGATATTAATGATTCAGATTCTTTAGGGAAGTTTTTTGAAAAAATAATGAATTCTAAAGATGAGGAAATATTAGAAAATTTCTTAGAAACAAATAGTATTCAGTATAATAAAAATAATACAATAATAAAGTTTAAATATAAGAAATGGAATATTATAGCTGATTATTCTGATTATACTTTGAAAATAAGAGAAAATTAAGATTAAGGGATAGGAAAGTTATTTATATTAATTATTAACTTTCCTATATTTTTTTTGTGTATATTAAGCATCCATTAATGCAATCCATGTATTAGGACCTATTATACCATCGCAGGATAAATTATGTTTATCTTGAAAGTAAAGTATAGCAGCATGGGTTTCAGGACCGAATATTCCATCTTGAGCTATTGGATAACATTCTTTACTTAATAATATTTGAGCTGCCATAACAGCATCATATTTATTAGTTTGATTATATCCGACATAATCAGTATATATATTAAATGAATATCCATTTACATAACAATCTCCACTTGCTCTAGCTTGAATTTCAGGATTATTAGGTTGAGAAGTTTCAACGTTAGATGTAATTTCATCAGCAGAAGCTATAACAGGAAATAATGATGTAGCAGTCATAGTAGTTAGTAAAATAGCAGTTATAAATTTTTTTTTCATAAGTAATCCCTCCATTTTTTTATATTATTAGGAAATTATATTATTTACTAAATCCTATATAACTTGTTTAGCCAATAATATATTTAATTTGACTTTTTCATTTTATGACATTATTATACATAACTTTTGTAGAAATGTAAAGGTTTAAAAGAAAAATATAAGTAAAAAATTAAAAATATGTGATTTATGTTAAATTTCAATTAAATAAAAGTTCATTTAAAATGTTAATCAATAACATAAAATGGAAATATATACTTTAAATTATAATTTAAGTACATGAAATTGACTAATTATTAAGATAAAGTGTAGAATAATAATAGAAATTACTTAGCAAAAAAACTTTAATTTTATAAATGGCAAGTAGTTTTTTAGAATTAAACTTTTGGAGGATTTTTATGAAAAAAAATGCAGCACAAAGGGAATTTAAAAAGTTAAAAAATCAAATAAATCAAATTAGTGAAATAGTTAAAAACTCTAAAGGAAATGCTTTACATGAGCATGAGTCTACTATAAGAAAA
>ONGV01000172.1 GCA_900317445.1 uncultured Eubacteriales bacterium
GCCTCTTCATCATAAGCTAAAGCTTCTCTTTCCTCAAAAGAAATTGCTTCTGTTGGACAAGAAGGAAGACAATCCCCTAAACCATCACAATAATCATCTCTAAGAAGAACTGCTTTACCATTTTTTAAACCTATTGCTCCTTCATGACATGCATTAACACATAATCCACAGCCAGTACACTTTGATTCATCTATTTTTATAACTCTTCTTATCATCTAAGAAACCTCCGATATATTTAATTATGATATTATTATACCTTTCCATTTCTATATTATCTGTAACAAATGAAACAAATTAACCTCAATTTTTATAACTAAAAAGTTGCAGACAACCTTCTTGTCTGCAACTATAAATTTTATTTATAGAATTCTTGAGTTGCATAAACCCTGTTTCCAGACTTGTACACTCCTATTCCTATACTTTCAAAATTTGTTGATAATATATTTGCTCTATGACCACTTGAGTTCATCCAGTTTGTCATGAATTGTTCTGCTAACTTATTGGCATCACTAACACCACCTATATAAGCAATATTTTCACCCCAAGCTTTATAAGAAACTCCATCTTTTTTCATTTTTTCTGTTATTAATTTTCCACTAAGGTCTTCATGGCTAAAGTAATTATTATCTCCCATATCCTTAGATTTTATTCTTGCATATTTCTCCATTGTTGAATTATATGATAATTGTGATATTCCTACTTTTGCTCTTTCCTCATTAACCTTTTGATAAATTAATTGTTCTACCTGAGCTATAAAGTTATCTTCACTTTCATCAAGTATTGGAGAGTTAATATTTTCATTGTTTGAATTATTCTCCTCCATATTAGGTGGAATTATTTCTGAATTATTATCATTAACAATATCATTTTCAACATTATCATCATTTACTATATTATCTTCATCATTTACTATATTATCTTCATCATTTACTATATTATCTTCTGCATTATTCTCTGGATAATCATTAGAATTGTTGTTATCCACTTCAATATTATCATTAGGATTAGATGGTTTACAATTATTATTTATTATATTTTGTATACAATCTTTAATGTTATTTTCACCAACTTGTCCAATTGTAAATCCTAAATACTTATTACATACCTTTTTGCCAACAACTACTTTATGGATACCCTTTTTAACAACCTCTCCCTTAATATTATCTGTTGTTTTAGCTAAAGCTGGAACAGAAGTTCCTCCTATCATCGACGTTGCTATCATCACTGCTATTAATTCTTTCCTCATCTTTGTACTTCTCCTTTTTATTTTTTCGGTCTTAGTTTTTTATGACCAATATCTTATTAGTACCTAGTACATTAGGTAGCTCGTCCATAAATAGTTATAACATAAATTGAACAATAATTAATTAGTTGATGTTTGGGAATTCTTTATATATTACCCTCTAATTCATTTAATAATAATATAGTTGAAGATTTAACCAATCAAGAAATGAGAGTATTACTTGCTTTAAGTAGCTCTTCCTTATTTATACATGGGTAAAATTACATATATATTTTTACTTTATATATTTCTAAAAATTGAATTCTAATGCTTTTATAATATTATAAATAACAATATTGTATGGTGTTTCAATTCCATACTCTTTGCCAAGCTTAATTATGCTTCCTGTTAGTGTATCTATTTCTGTTTTTATTTTTCTTTCTATATCTTGAAGGGTTGATGCTCTATGTTCAAAGGTTGATGGAACTAGCTTTTCATAAAATTCTTTTTTGTATTCTTCAGCATTTTCCCAATAGGTAGTGTTGTTAGATGCTTTTATTACTTCAAAAATTTCTTCTATTACCTTGTCCATTATGAATTTTGAGTTTTCACATTCTGCTAGTTTTCCATAATTTACTCTTAAAATTGCCCCTAATGGATTTAATGTGCAGTTATAAAGCATTTTTGCCCATAATGCTTTTGCTACTTCATCTGTAACTTCACAAGGAATTCCACCTTTGTTTATTCCATTTGCTAATTGCTCTATTTTGTCTGTTCCATATCCATATAATGAGCCTATAAGTATTGGTGCTGAATGTACAGTTATCTCACTTATATTTCTTTCTGGTCTTGTAAATCCTGTAATAACTCTTGCACTATAAACCTGCTCCTTAGAAAAATATTTTAAATATTCCTTGTCTGTATGCCATCCATTTTGAAATATAACTATTTTTCCATTGTCTTTTAAAAGCTGTTTATTTTCACTTAAATTCTTGCTTATATCTTCATTACTTGTTGTTTTTGCACAAACTAATATATAGTCAAATTTATCTTTTATTTTTGAATAAGAATCAAAAACTTTAAATTTTTCTGGTGTAAAATCTAAGGCTTTAAATAAACCTCTTCTATGTATTCCTTCTTCTTCCATAGCTTCTTTTGTTTTTCCCTGTGCAAAAAAAGAAACATTGAAATTACTATCTAATAATGATGCTCCAATTGATATACCAAGGGCTCCTGAGCCACATATTAATACTTCCACAAAAATCACCTCAAACTTATATAGTCTTTATCCATTATATCACTCTACTGTAAATAAAGGAAATTACCAAACTTATTTATTAGTTTTATAAACTATCCACAACTTATAAAATAACATAATATAAAAAAAGACATATACCTAATCTAAATGACTAGATATATGTCTTGTTAAATTTCAATTACAACAAATTAGTTGTTTATTAATTTGTCTTCACCATTCCAGCTGTATAGCTTACGAATTTCTTTTCCTACAACTTCTGATGGATGTTCAGCAGCTTTCTTTCTCATTGCTCTGAAGTGTGCTTGACCACCAGCTGGTGACATATCTAATAAGAAATCTTTTGCAAATGTACCATCTTGGATATCTGATAATACTTTCTTCATTGCCTTCTTAGTATCTTCAGTAATTATCTTAGGTCCAGTTATGTAATCACCATATTCAGCAGTATTTGAAATAGAATATCTCATTCCTTCAAATCCTGATTGATATATTAAATCAACGATTAATTTCATTTCATGGATACATTCAAAATAAGCATTTCTTGGGTCATATCCAGCTTCACATAATGTTTCGAAACCAGCTTGCATTAAAGCACAAACTCCACCACAAAGTACTGCTTGTTCACCGAATAAGTCTGTTTCAGTTTCTGTTCTGAAAGTAGTTTCTAGAACACCAGCTCTTGCTCCACCAATTGCTAAAGCATAAGCTAAAGCTAAATCCTTAGCGTTTCCTGTAGCATCTTGTTCTACAGCAACTAAACAAGGAACTCCTTTTCCTGCTTGATATTCACTTCTTACTGTGTGTCCTGGTCCCTTTGGAGCTATCATAGTTACATCAACATCCTTAGGTGGAACTATTTGTCCAAAGTGAATTGCAAATCCATGAGCAAACATTAACATATTTCCTGGTTCTAGATTTGGTTCTATGTCTTTCTTGTACATAGCTGCTTGCTTTTCATCATTTATAAGAATCATGATTATATCAGCTTTTTTAGCAGCTTCTGCAGTTGTATATACTTTAAATCCTTGAGCTTCTGCCTTTGCCCAAGACTTACTTCCTTCATATAAACCAATTATAACATCACATCCTGATTCCTTTGCATTTAATGCATGTGCATGTCCTTGGCTACCATATCCAATTACGGCGATAGTCTTTCCTTTCAATAATGAAAGGTTACAATCTTCTTGATAATAAATCTTATTCATTAAAAAACCCTCCTAGTAATTTGCATATATTTACAATGAAAATTTTTCATTGTTAAAAACAAATTTACTTTTTTTTCAGCTTTATGCCTTATTTATAAGAATACACCACTTTTTGAAATTATTCAAGTAATAATAAGTAAAATCCTTATGAATATACTAAATTTTTAAACATTTAATAAATATATTATTCTATTTATATCAATTATTTAATCCTATATTTAAAACTTCATATTTTTATCTTGATTTTTTAATTATTACTTAAA
>ONGV01000118.1 GCA_900317445.1 uncultured Eubacteriales bacterium
CGAAGACCGGAATCGAACCGGTACGGTGTTTAACCACCGCAGGATTTTAAGTCCTGTGCGTCTGCCAGTTCCGCCACTTCGGCATACACTACTTTCTTGTTATCACGACTTGCGACAACAAAATTAATTATAATGTATGATTTAAATACTGTCAATATATTTTTTATATTTTTTTTTATTTTTTATAAAAAAATTATATTTATATTCTATTTTATTTTTTACCTGATAAATTGATAAATTAATGAACTTTTATTTAATAAATATACTATTAATTAATTTATGCACAGTTTAAAAAATTTTATAATTTCTTATATAATAAAAATAAGAGTTATACATAGTGTATACTCTTATTTTTTATATTATGATCTTCCTTTTGAATTCTTTCCTTTAAATTCTTGATGTTTCTTTACATCTTGAAGTTTTTCTTCACTATCTTTTAAGAATTTAGAAATCTTGTCCTCAAAGTTTGTTGAACTTGCTTTTGTTGTTTTTTCACTATTCCAATCCAATTCAACAGGTTTAACTGACTTCTTAGGAACATTCGCTTGTTTAATTGATAAGCTTATCTTCCCGTTATCGTCAATTGAAAGCACTTTTACTTTTACTTTGTCTTGTTCTTTCAAATGTTGTCTTATATCTTTTACAAATGAATCTGCAACTTCTGAAATATGAACTAATCCTGTTTTTCCTTCTACTTCTACAAAAGCACCAAAATTTGTAATGTTTACTACTGTTCCTTCCACTATGTTTCCTGCCATTAGGGTCATGTTAAAAAAATTCCTCCTTGAATTTAAATATATGTTATTATTTTTATAACCTATTCATTATTAGAATTTGAATTGTTTTCTTCATCTGAATTATCTTCTTCACTTGGAGATTCTTCTGAACTTTGTTTTGAAGTTTCATCTATTAATGAAGCATCAGAAGATTCTTTTTCTACAGACTTTTCACCATCTTTTATCATATTTAGCTTTTCCCTTGCTAATTTTTCATTGTACTCATCATTTTGTGACATATTAATTTCTTCAGTAAGCTTTTCATTTGTTTCTTTCACCTTCTGAAGTTTTGCTGTTTTTTCTTTTGTTTCTTTTTTAATTCTATTCATAGCACTTTGTTGCTTAATAAATCCACAAACAAAAATCATACACAGTACTAAAATAATTAAATTTCTAAACCTAAACCTTTCCTTCACATCTAGCACCTCTATTCAAATTCTATAAATATATTGTAATCACTATATTTACTTAATTCAAGTAATTTTTCAATAGTTAATTACTTTTATTACCCATTTTTAACATAAATATTTTTATTGGGTATATTAAATGCTTAAATATGACTCTTAAACTTCTAATTACAACTTTACCGATAATTTTTTCAGCTATTATTATATATTTACTAATAAACTTAAAATATACACCTAATGATATAATAATAAATAAATATACATACATTCCTAAAAATGCATAACTATTATATAAAAGAAAAATAAATATAATAATTGCTGTCAAAATCCAAAATAGAATATCTTCAATTATAAATATAATTTTAATACTATTACTTCCTCTTATTAACCTGTATTCATCAAATAGTATTCCTGTAATAATTCCTGAAAGAAAGCTATAGAAAATTATATTTAATTGAACACCAATCTCTAATGGCATATCACTTAAATAGCTTCTTAACTATACTTTCTTTTGTTACTTTAATATTTTTCTCATTGTATATCATAGATGAAATTACACCAGATACAATAACTTCACCACTTTGAACATCTAATTTACTCATTTTCAGATTACTTCCCTTTATTGTAAGGTTTCCTAACACAGTATTTAAAGAGATTTTTTCATCTTGAAAACTAACTATTTCCTCTACTCCAGATAATGAAAGCTTTTTTCTATTTTCTAATGATAAATTACTATTCTTACATTGTTCCATAATATTCTCCTTATGAGTTATACAATAGATTATATGTAAGAAAAATTTTGTTTATTCAAAGTATCTATTCTTTGTCCTCTTCACCTTCAAGAATTATGTACATATCCTTGGCATCATCTTTTTTTACATGTTCTGATATATTAATAATCTTTGCTTTTAATTTTCTATTTGCAAAAGTTATTTCTATAATATCTCCTTCTTTTATATCATTTGATGGCTTAGCAACTTTTCCATTAATAGAAACTCTTCCACTTTCACAAGCTTCTTTTGCTACAGTTCTTCTTTTTATTATTCTTGATACTTTAAGATATTTGTCTAGTCTCAATTTTTCTTGCTGCTACTAAAAACATATACAAATATATATGCTAGATGATTCGGATAAATCTCACGATTTTATCTTACTGCTTCAATGTATCTGTTTTTGTTATAAATAACTACTTACATTTGGTATAATACTTCACAGTCATAAATTCCCGACTAGCCATCGGTACACACTTACAATAACTTTTATTGTGTTACTTTGTAAGTTTGTTTCATCTAAGTAGCTTCTCCTTTCTTTAATATTTTTAATCTTTGCCCTTGGTTCTTGGGACTTATACCATTGACAAATCATTACCATCAAGGTTCTACCCTATAGTTAACAAGACTATTTCAACTTGTACTGGTTTTTTTCCTATGATTCCGTCTGTTATAAAGTTAGCACAAACTATACCTTGAATTTTAGGTATCTTTGAGTATATTTGCTCACATTTGAATATATTTTTAACAACTATTTATCATCTCCTTAAAAAAATATATAATTTATAAAAAAACCCGAGTTATCTCGGGTTCTTTTACTATTTATTAACTTTTTCCTTTAGTTCTTTTCCTGCTTTAAAAACTGGAACTGTTGATGCTGGTATTGTTATTGGTTCTTTAGTTCTTGGATTTCTTCCTTCTCTAGCTGCTCTTTCTCTTGTTTCAAATGTTCCAAATCCAACTAGTTGAACTTTTTCACCTTTTTCTAATGCTTCTTCAACACTTTCTGTAAATGCTTTTAATGCTATTTCAGCATCCTTCTTTGTCATTTTAGCCTTTTCTGCCATGCTTGTAATTAATTCTGATTTATTCACAATTACATCCTCCTTAAAATCCAGTTATTATTTTTATATAATACTGTTTTTATGTACCATACCTACATTTTATTATTATATAACCTCTTTGTTAGATAGTCTATATATTTTTATACTTTCACTTATATTATTAGCCTCAAATCTAACAGATATGAATACATTACTCTTATTATTCTCCATAACTAAGGAAAATCCTTCTACATGAGATTATTTTTCTGCTTTTTTATTTTTTCCCACAATTCATCCATTTCTTTTAATGACATTTCTTTTAAATTTAATCCTGAATTTATTGCAGTATTTTCTATATAGCTAAATCTTTTTATAAATTTATTTGTACATTTATTTAATGCTTCTTCACTATCTACATTTAAAAATCTAGCTGTATTAACACAAGAAAAAAGTAAATCTCCTAATTCCTCTGTTATTCTATCCACATTATCTGTTTTATATACCTCTTCTAATTCATTTATTTCTTCTTTTATTTTTTCTAATGTTTTATCAACATTTTCAAAATCAAAACCTACTTTTTTAGCTTTCTTTTGAACCTTAGCTGCTCTTATTAAAGCTGGTAAAGCCTTAGCTACTCCATTAAGCTCCTCTGTCATTGTATTGAAGTGTTTTTCTTTTTTCTTTAATTCATCCCAATTTACTAATACTTCTTCTGTTGTATTTACATCTACATTTCCAAATACATGAGGATGTCTGTATATCATTTTATTACATATTCCTTCAATTATATCACTAAGATTATAATAGCCATCTTCTTTACCTATAGCTGCATGAAATATAACTTGAAATAAAACATCTCCTAATTCTTCTATAATTCCATTATCATCTTCATTTTCAATAGCATCTGCTACTTCATAACTTTCCTCTATAATGGCGTTTTTTATTGATTCATGTGTTTGTTCTCTATCCCAAGGACATCCATTTTCTCCTCTTAATATATCAACAATTTCTACTAAATCATATATATCCTTTTTATTTTTTAAGTTTTTAGGTATATATATAGATGTTAAATAATCTATATCTTCTTGCATATCAAGTTCATATAAAGGAATCTTTCTTATGCTTTCTTCCCCTTCTATTCCAACTGCTCTGCAATATATTATTTCTGTTTCATCATTATAATATTCACATAAGCTAAGTTTTACTTCTGAGGCTATAAGTGGATTATATACTTGTGTTATTATTGTTCCTATTCTCTTATCTAATATTTGATTTTTAATATCAAAAGCATCTATTACCTTTAGTCCATTTATAGGGTCTATTTGTAATCTATCCATCATTGCATCAATAAAACTTACAGCTGGTATTATTTTGTACTCTATTTTATTTTCTTTACATAAATCAATTAAATTAGATACAGACCTTTCTGCTACTAAAGGATGACCTGGAACTGCATAAACCAAATCACCTTTTTCTTTATAAACCTTAATTAAATCCTCTGCAATATTTTTATATACTTCATCAAAACTTGATGAAGTTTCATAATAATAGTCATATGTTTCAAATTTAATTCCTATTTCTTTTATATAATCAACTGTTGGATGTATTTCTGTTCTAAAATATATATTATTACATTTTTTTAATTGTTCAACAGCTCCAACTGTTAAAGATTGTGGATCTCCAGGTCCTAAACCTATTATTTTAATCATAAAATGTTCTCCTTTTAATTTAATGGTCTTTGTAAATTTTGTTTTTTACATCTTTAATAGTAAAGACTTTAAAAACAATTATCCCTATTATATATATTATAACACCTAATAAAATAGATAGTAAGCAAGATACACTATTCCTTGTAGTATTTTTAAATAAATAACTATAACTTAATAAAACTCCAATAATCATAAATATTGATGCATAAGAAGGTTTTATAAAATTATCATAAATATTTAATTTAAAACCTAACTTTTTTTTCATAACAATTATATTTAGTATAGAAACAATAACATAAGCTGATATTGATGCTATAACAGCTCCATATATATTTATATTGTTTATTGGAACTAAACCTATAGTTATAATAATTTTAAAAATACATCCAATTAATAAATTTATAATAGGAACTATATAAGAACCTACACTTTGAAGGATTGAAGTAGTAGTTTGAGTTATTATTATAAATGGAATTGATAAAGATAAGTATTTTAAAATATTACCACCTTCAGACCTACCTGGAAGGATAAGTCTCATTATTGGTTCTGCCATAAAAAATAATCCAAACATACATGGTATTGCAATTACTAATGATATTTTCATTGATAAATTTACCTTATTTTTTATTTCTTCTTTTTTCTTTAATATATAGCACTCTGCTATTATAGGTATTAATGATGTACATAATGCTATAGATAAAGTTAATGGAATGTTAACTATAACTGATGCTTTTCCTGTAAGTTGAGCGTATAGTATTGTTGCTTTGGTTTTCTCAAAGCCTGCTTGTAATAATTTTTGAGGTACTAATATTGAATCTATTAAACTCATTATTGTTCCAACAGTTGCTCCTAATGATATTGGTATAGATATTTTTAATATTTTAGTTAATATATCTGGATTTGATTTTATTTTTGATACTTTAAAAGTCTTTTTTGTTTCTCTATACTTAAAATATAAAAATCCTCCTGCAAGTACTCCTCCTGCTGTTGCTCCAAAAGAAGCTGCTCCTGCAGAAAATTCAATTCCTTTTGGAAGTAAAATATATGCTAAACCAACTCCAAAAAACACTCTTCCTATTTGTTCTAATATTTGTGATATTGCAGAGGGAGTCATATTTTGAAATCCTTGAAAAAATCCTCTAAAGATAGTTACAAAAGAGATTACCATAGGTGCAAAAGAGATTCCAATTAAAGAATAGTATGCTTTATAATCCCAATTTAAAAAGTTTATTATTTGTTTAGAAAATAAAAATAATATTAAAGATGTGCCTGTCCCTATAAAAATTGTAAGTATAGCAGATTCTTTTACCACTTGAAAACTTGTTTTTATATCATTTATGGCATTACTTTCTGATATCATCTTTGACATTGCTATGGGAATTCCAGATGCCATTGCTATAAAAAACATATATAAAGGATATGCCATTTGATAATACCCTACACCTTCATCCCCTATTAACATAAATAATGGCCATCTAAAAAATATTCCTAAAAATCTAGTTAGTATTCCTGCTATACCTAATATTAAACTTCCTTTTATTAAGGACTGTTTTTTCATAAAAATCCTCCAAACCCTACTTAGTTCTAATTATTTTTATTTCAAGTTTGGAGTTATTATTCATGATATTTTAAATTATTGCTCCATTTGCTTTCCTAAAAATGCTGCTGCTGTTTCTGCTAGCTTTAATTCTAATTCTCCTATCTCTTCATCTTTTGATAATATTATAACTGAACCTATAGCATCACCTTGAGCAATTATTGGAGCTATAATTTCATATTTATATTCATCCATTGAATCATCTTTATGTAATGGAATTACTTTATCACTAATACCTAATAAAACACTTTTTCTTCCTTCCATTATTTCATCTAATCTTGCACTTACTTTTCTATCTTCATAATCTTCTTTATTTGTTCCACTAACAGATATAAATGCATCTTTATCTGATATTAAAATTATATGTCCTATTACATCTTGAAGACTTTCAGCATATTCTCTTGAAAAGTCTGTTAATTCATTAATTGGAGAATATTTTTTTAATATAATTCCTCCTTCTCTATCTGTAAATATTTCTAAAGGGTCTCCTTCTCTTATTCTTAAAGTTCTTCTTATTTCTTTTGGTATAACTACTCTTCCTAAATCATCAATACGTCTTACTATTCCTGTTGCTTTCATTTAAATAATCCTCCTTAAAAAATCAAAATTAAGTTTTTCAACATTAGTATTTGTTTTATAAGAAATTTTATACACATTTAGGTAATATTATATTAGGAATATATTTTTTTACTTTAATAACGTGTTGTGCTATTTTTTAAATTGCAAAAATTGTAATTTTAAAAAAGCACAAAGTTATCCTTAATTAAAATTAATAATTTTTTAACCAAATACAAGTTGCTTGATTTGAGCTACCTTATTATTTTTTAATATGTTATTTATTATAAATAATATATTATGAGCTAATATTTTTAATGTAATTCTAAGCATGAGTCCCCATTTAGATTTGGCTAATACTTTATTTATATTGAATTGTTCAGCTAATTGAGAAAAGCTAGTTTCTACCCTTCTTCTTGTCTTTGACAAGGTATTGCGAAGTTGCTTTTCAAGTGGATTTTTACTATTTTTTCTTTTTAGTGATATTAACAAAATATCTTTTTCTTTTTTTTAATTGCTCTTTTAAAGTTTCATCAACATAGCCTTTATCAGCAATTATTTTTATTAATTTTTTTTCTTCAATAAGTTCATGAACTGCTGCTCTATCATCAACATTAGCAGAAGTTAAGAAAAAGTCAGTTATAAATCCACTTGTAGTAATTAAAGCATGTAGTTTCAAGCCAAAATATGTTTCTTTCTTTGAAGCACAATAACCATATGAAGAAATATCCTTAAATGATTTATTAAAGTAAGAACGTGCAAACTTACAAACTGGTATTGGCATACTATCAATTATTCTAATATCATCATTCAAAAACATAGGTAGGTTTGAAAAATATTTTTGAATTTCCTTAATTACCATGAATAAGTTACGTTTAGTCCTATTAAACCTTGTTCTATCGCCAATGTTAGGAAACAAATCTTTAAAATTTTTTTTCACAAAAAAGAACCATGCTTTTTCAGAATCAATCGTAATGGCTTCGCCGACGATGCTTATTGAGATTATTTCTGAATCAGATAATTTACTATCTGAAATATTTCTTCTATTTTTTATATTAGATGTAATAATTTCATTATAAACATCATCAACTAAAACAAAAATAATAGTAAAAAGGTCTTTTAAATCATTAATTTTTTCGGTATTATAATAAGTGAACTCTAACATTTTTATCATCTCCTTATTTTGTTTTGTTGTTAATTATATTTTAATTGAGATGATTGAATATTGTTAGAGTTTTTTTATTAAATTTTAACTAGCACAACACGTTTTAATATAAAAAAAGAAGCCCTAAAAAGGACTTCTAAAATTTAAATATTATAGTCTATCTTTATGTTCTTTTACTCCAACTTCTTCTTTATATTGGTCTAACTTATCATTATAAGCTTGTTGCTTTTTATTATTTAATAATGTAGATTCTATTTCAGCTTTAGCTTCTTCAAGAGTTGCTGTATATGCTTCTGTGTGAACATTTTCTGCCATTATTAAGTGCCATCCATAACTGCTCTTTACAGGTTCTGATACTTCATCACTCTTTAATTCCTTAAATGCATTAGTGAATTCTTCTACCATTCCACTATTTTCATAAGTTACATATCCTAAATATCCACCCTTACCTTTAGTTCCATCTGTATTGTTTTCATCTGCAAATTTCTTAAAATCATCTAAACTCTTTATTTGAGCTTTTATTTCTTTAGCTTTTTCTTCTGAATCTACTAATAGATTATAAGCATCTGCTCCAGCTTCTCTCTTAAAGTTATCTTTATTTTCATCATAATAAGCCTTAATTTCATCATCTGAAACTTTTACATCTTTAACCATATCTTCAATAACCTTATTTATTACATAAGTATCTTTCCAATATTGAGTAAAAGTTTCTACTGTATAACCATAAGTATCTAAGAACTTATTAAATTCATCTTCTAATGTTGCTGTTGAAGTTTCTGTTGCTGTACTTGAAGATGCCACTTGGTCTCTATATGTTTGAACTTGTTCTTCAGCATATTTATTTATTTCATCTTCATCTGGAACTAAATCAAGCTTTTTAGCCATCTTTAAAAATACTTCTTTTTCTATTAGACTATCTACTACATTTTCTCTTGTGCTTTTTAATGTATCTTTAAGATCTTCATTTTCTTCAAAATCATCACCATATTGTTCTTTATATTGTGATAAAGTTGATTTTAATTCTGCATCAACATCAGCTCTTGTTATTTTTGTACCATCAACTTCTGCTAATACAGTTTTTCCTATTGATGCTGCTGTTCTTTTTATCATATTACATCCAGTAAATGATAAAGCCATTGCTCCTATTAAAGCCATTGATATATACGTTTTCACTTTTTTCACGGTATTTTCCCTCACTTCTATTTATTATATCGTTATGTAATATTATGATATTATATAGTATAACAGTAATTTTACTATTCTTCAATTTTATTATGCCTTTTAAATTATTTCTTTTTTATTAAATTATCATTTCTTTTAGTATTTTTTACTTTTTTATTAATTTTTTTCATTTTTTAGCAGAAGGCGTATATATTTTTACCTTCTGCTATATTATTTATTTTTCCAATAAATTATCAAACATAGTTTTAAATATTTCTAATAGGTCTTCTCTTTTAACTTCTTTTGTATTAAATCTAAATTCAGGATTATCTCCAAATTTTAATAAGACATTCTTTTTATAATCTGAAAGTAATATATGGAATATCTTTTTATATCCATCATAATCTTTAGCAAATTTAAATAAAATCTCATCCTTTACTTCTTTTATTTCCTCTATTGAAATAAGGTTAGCTCTACTTTTTATATAAGCTATATCCATAAGGTTATATACACTATCTGGAATATTTGAATATCTGTCTATAAGTTCTTCTTTTACATCATTATATTCATTAATATTTTCTATTGCAGCTATTTTCTTATATACCTCTATTTTTTGTATTTCATCTTCAATATAAGATGATGGTATATAGGCATCTATTCTTAAATCAATAGTAGTTTCTATAGGTTCTTTATCTATTTCACCTTTAATTAATTTAATAGTATCTTCTAACATTCTACAGTATAAGTCATATCCTACAGTAGCCATATGACCATGTTGAGCAGACCCCATCATATTTCCTGCTCCTCTTATTTCTAAATCTCTCATAGCTATTTTAAATCCTGAACCTAATTCAGTAAAATCTTTAAGAGCTTTTAATCTTTTTTCAGCTACTTCTGTTAATACTTTATCCTTTGTATATAACAAATAAGCATATGCTATTTTATTAGAACGTCCTACTCGTCCTCTTAATTGATATAATTGAGACAATCCCATTTTATCTGAATTATAAACTATAATAGTATTTACATTTGGAATATCAATACCTGTTTCTATAATAGTTGTACATACTAATACATCATATTCCTTTGCCATAAAGCTCATCATTTCTTTTTCTATTTCTCTTTCTGTCATTTGACCATGAATAACAGCAACTTTACTTTCAGGAACTAATCCTTTTACATAATTTGCAATTCTGTTTATATCTTCCACTCTATTATAAACAAAATAGACCTGTCCTCCCCTTCCTATTTCTCTTATTATAGCATCTCTTATAAGTTGATCATTTTCTTCAACAACATAAGTTTGAATAGGATATCTTTCTTCAGGAGGAGTTTCTATTACTGAAATATCTCTTGCTCCTGTTAATGACATATGAAGAGTTCTTGGAATAGGTGTAGCACTTAAAGTTAAAACATCTATATTTTTCTTAAGATTTTTTATCTTTTCTTTTTGGGTTACACCAAACCTTTGCTCTTCATCAACAATAAGTAACCCTAAATCTTTAAATTCAATATCTTTAGAAACTAATCTATGAGTTCCTATTAAAATATCTACATTTCCTTCCTTCACAGCTTGAAGAGTTGCCTTTTGTTCTTTAGTAGTTCTAAATCTGCTTATCATATCTATCTTTACTGGAAAATCAGAAAATCTTTTTATCATATTTTTATAATGTTGTTCTGCAAGTATTGTTGTAGGCACAAGAAAAGCTACTTGTTTTCCATCCATGACAGCTTTAAAAGCTGCACGCATAGCTACTTCTGTTTTTCCATAACCTACATCTCCACATAAAAGTCTATCCATTACTTTATCTGATTCCATATCTTTCTTTATTTCTTCAATTGATGTTATTTGGTCTGGTGTTTCTTGAAATGGAAATTCATCTTCAAATTGTCTTTGCCATTGAGTATCCTTTGCAAATTTATGACCTTTAATAGCTGTTCTTGTTGCATAAAGCTTAACTAAATCTTGAGCAATTTCATTTATTGATTTTTTTACTTTAGCTTTAGCTTTTTGCCACTCAGTTCCTCCAAGTTTATTTACTTTAGGATTTTTTCCTTCGCTTCCTATATATTTTTGAACAAGGTCAAGTTGTTCAACAGGTACATATAATTTATCACCTTTATCATATTCAATATCAAGATAATCTCTTCTATGTCCTTCAACTTCTATTTGCTTTATTCCTTTATATACACCAACTCCATGATTTACATGTACAACATAATCCCCTGGCTTTAATTCAGCAAAGCTCTTTATTTTTGAAACACCTTTTTTCTTACTTCTCTTTTTAGTAAGCTTTCTTTTTGACTCTCCAAATACTTCTTTATCTGATATTATACATATTTTATAATGTTTACATTCAAAACCTTTAAGAGAATTTCCATAGGTTATTACGACTTCTCCTTCAGCTATTTCATCTATCTTGTCTTTATATACACTTTCAATTCCTCTGTCTCTTAATGTACCAACAAGTCTTTCTCCTCTAGCTTTAGTACCAGATAATATTATTGTTCTGTAACCTTCTTTTTTCTTACTTAATATATCATTTATTAATAAATCTAACTGTCCTTGATACCCTGTTAATTCAATTGCTTGTATATCAAGTTTATTAAATGATTTTAAAAAATTTCCTCCTTTAGAAATCTCTTGTAATGTTATATGAACCTGTTTTTCAAATTTTTCAATTAGTTCATCTTTATTTATTAATAATTCTCCTTGTTTTGGTAAAATATCTCCTCTTTCAAGAAATATAGAGTAATTTTCTAAAAACTCTAAGTATGTGCTATCTAATTTACCTAATGATCTTACTTTTTCGTCTAAAATAAATATATAACCATTTAAATAATCAAATAAACTTTCTGTTTCCTTATAAAATAAAGGTATATAACTATCTATTGTTTCAAAACTTCCTGTTTGTTTTAACTCTTCTAAATTTTTATTAACAATAGAGGTTAGTTTTTCCTTTATATTTTTATCTTTATTTTTCTCTAAAGCTTCATTTAAATTTCCTTTTATATTTTCAATAGCATAGTTTTTTATTTCTTCATTAATTATTATTTCTTTAGCTGGAAATATACTTAATGTTTTTACTTTATCAATACTTCTTTGAGATTCTGTATTAAATGTTCTTATGGAATCAATTTCATCTCCAAACAATTCTATTCTATAAGGATATACTGAGTCTGGTGGAAATACATCTAATAGTCCCCCTCTTACTGA
>ONGV01000122.1 GCA_900317445.1 uncultured Eubacteriales bacterium
AAATAAAAAGCAGGTAGTCCATAATTTTCTACCTGCTTTTTATAACCTATAAATTTATTTTATAGCAATATAGTTTCCGTTTTTATCATCATCTGATATACAATCAAAATAAGATAAAACTTTTCCTGTTCCTTTTACAACACATTCTACTGAATCTTCAGCTATTTGTACCTTTACTCCAGTTTGAGATTCAATAAGCTTGTCTAATCCATTTAAAAGAGAGCCTCCTCCAGTCATTAATATTCCTTCTTCAATTATATCAGATGATAATTCTGGTGGTGTTCTTTCTAAAACTGCTTTTACACTACTTACAATAGCATTTGATGATTCTGCTAAAGCTTCTCCAATTTCTTCCGTAGATATTTCTATTTCTCCTGGCAGACCAGTTACTAAATTTCTTCCCTTTACAGAATCAGATATATTTCTAGATCCTTTAAAAACAGATGCTACATTTATTTTTAGTTGTTCTGCTGTTTTTTCACCAATCATTATTTTATACTTATTTCTTACATACTTAATGATGGCTCTATCAAAAACATCTCCACCAACTTTTATTGATTCCCTTTCAACTACTCCACCTAAAGATATTACCGCAATATCACAAGTTCCTCCGCCTATATCTACCACCATAATTCCACTTGGTTTAGATATATCTAAGCCTGCTCCTATAGCAGCTGCTAATGGTTCTTCAATTAAGTGTACTCTTTTAGCTCCAGAATTTTTAGTTGCATCTATAACCGCTCTTTTTTCAACTTCTGTTGCTTGTGATGGAACACAAACTATTACCTTTGGCATTGTTATATTTGTCTTTTTAATTGCCTTTTTAATAAATTCTTGTAACATTTTTTCAGTAACATCATAATCAGATATTACACCATCTTTTAATGGACGTATAGCTATTATATTTCCAGGAGTTCTTCCTATCATTTTTCTAGCATCTTCACCAACAGCTAAAACATCATTAGTATTTTTATTTATAGCTACTACTGAAGGCTCTCTTAATACAATTCCCTTTCCCTTTTCGTATATTAAGACAGTTGCTGTTCCTAAATCAATACCTAAATCTGCCCCCATTCTCCAAAAAAACATTCTTTCCACTCCCATATTTTAATATATTACATAAATATTTTTTATTTATACTTATTAATTTATTATATATGGAATACTATTGTCAATCAATAGCCTTACTCAATAGCTTTATATTTTAATTGTGTAGCTTTTCCACCTCTTATGTGTCTTTCTGCCTTATTTAATTCCAATATATTATGGGTTTGTTCTGCAATTATTGGATTTATTTTAGGCAATCTTTCTGTCATATCTTTGTGGATAGTACTTTTACTTACTCCAAATACCTTAGCTGTCTTCCTTATTGTAGCTTTTGAACTAATTATATACTCTGCCACTTCTAACACTCTTTCTTCAATATAGTCTTTCAAAACGCTACCTCCTTAATTATCTATAATTTATATTTATGCAATTACTCTCTTTTAAATACCTTATTAATCAGTCATTATAAGTAAAAAATGACTGATTAATATTTATTTTTTCTTTTAATTTGTTTTGTATGAAAAGTATTTTAATGGATCCATTTGTTCATTTTCTGAATTTAATACTTGAAGATTTAAATGTTCTCCAAAATTATCTTTACTAAATAATTTTGCACTTTCTCCAACTTTTCCAATAACAGTACCTTCTTTTACTTTATCTCCTGTTTTTACTGATAAATCTTCGGCTAAATTGCAATACTTTGTCTTTATACCATTTGCATGTTTTATAACTACTACAATTCCATCCTCTACCCCTGTATTTTCAGCTTTTTCTACAACTCCTTCGGCTGCTGCTTTTACTTCTGTACCTATTTTGCTTTCAATATCAATTCCTCTCATTGTTCTTTGAGTTGTTTCATTAAATTTTACTGGTTTTGGGTATGTATACCCTCTCAATAGTTTTCCATCCACAGGTTTAGAGAAAATTACTTCTGTGGATGTGGAAACAGCTTTTGCTTCATCTGAAGACTCTGTTATATTTTCTGCTCTTTCAGCATTTTGCATTTCTGTAGTTTCATTTTCTAAAGCAATATCTTCTCCTTCTGTTTTTTCCTCTTCTGAATTAATTGTTTCTTTATCTTCTATATTTTCAATTTTGCTTGTTTCCTTCATATCCTTAGATTTTTTGAAGGAAATAGTTGCCACTGTAGCAGTTATGCATATACAAAGAAACAATACAATATAAAATCCCTCCTTTTTAAAAAATCTCTTTGCTCTTTGTTTATAATTTTTGTCCATATAAACACCTCCTTCATGTATTCTGTCCAGTAAGTAAAAATTAATACATTATTTCCATTATTTTAGTTCCTCAAATTTCTACAATTTTTATACTAAATTTAAATTCCTTAATATACAAAATATGAGCTGTTAAGTTATTTAGTTCATTTATAAACTAAATAATTTAACAGCTCATAATTTTAATCTTAATCTTTAATTTTTTAATTTAACTTTCTCTATATCTACTCCTGAATAATAATGCTTTAATATATCCTTATAGCTTTTCCCCTCTTTAGCCATTACATCAGCTCCCCATTGGCTCATTCCAACTCCATGTCCATAACCTATACAATTTATAATTACACTATTTTCAGCAATATCTAATGTGAAGTTTGCGGAATTTATATTAAATAAAGTTCTAAAATCAACTCCTGAAATACTTGTTTTTCCTAATTTAATTTCTTTTACAGCACCTCCTTCTGTTCTTGAAAGTATTTTTATATCATCCTTTAAATTTTTATAACTTAAACTACTATCTTTATAAGTATTCTTTATTGTACTAATAAATGTTGATTTATCAATGTTTACTGTAGTTTTAAACTTAGGTGCTATTTCTTCACCTGGACTTTCTATAGATTTAAGATATGGAACATCTTCTGAAAAAACATCAACACAATTTTCAGTTTTTCCAGAACTTGTAGAGAAAAATTGTGGATATTTCACTAGTTCTCCATGAAAAACCAATACCTCTCCTTTTGTTTCTTCTACTGCTTCTTTAATTTTATTCCAATTACTTTCTCTCTCTTTTTCTGCCCAAGTATTTAGTCTTTCTTCTTTAGAAACATAAACTTGGCAGTGAACTGAGTCACATATTTCTCCATTTTGTGCTTCACTACAGGGATTTAATCGCCTACTATAATAATAAGTTCTAGCAGCTACTGCTTGAGCCTTTAAAGCCTCTTTTTCAAAATTTACTTGCATCTCAGAAGATACTACTCCTAATAAATATTCCTCAACATCAATTTCCTTAACTTCTTTGGTATTTCTTATATATACTCTAGCTTTACTGTCACCTTCTATTTCTACTTCTTTATTCTTAATAATTGAATCCTCATCCAATTTAAATTTATTTAAATTATTAGTTGTTTTGAATATAAAAATAAATACTATTACTATGGTAAAAATTGTTATAAATATATTTCTTTTCTTAATAATTTTTTTTAACATTATTTCTCCTAGTAACTTATTATGTTTTTCTATTGTATTCTTACCATAATTTTTTTATGACTTTCTAACTGAATAAAAGGAAATTTCTAAACTTCTATTCTTTGAATATCTGCTCCTATTTTTCTAAACTTTTCTTCTATATTAACATATCCTCTATCTATATGATATATATCCCCTATGCTTGTATATCCTTCAGCTACTAATCCTGCCAATATCATGGCTGCTCCTGCTCTTAAATCTGTAGCCTTTACATCACAACCAGTTAATTTATTTACTCCTTCAATAAAGGCTGTTCTTCCATTTATTTTTATATTAGCTCCCATTCTATTAAGCTCTGCTATATGCATAAATCTATTTTCAAAAACAGTTTCTGTTATTACACTTGAACCATTAACAAGAGTTAAAAGGCTCATCATTTGAGGTTGCATATCTGTTGGAAAACCTGGATGTGGCATTGTTTTAATGTCAACTGGTTTTTTATTTCTGCTTCCATCAACAATTATTTTTTCACCCTCTTCAATAAATTCAATTCCACACTCTTTTAATTTTTGAAGCACAGGTGTTAAGTGACTACTATTTACCCCATTTACTGTTATTATACTATTTGTTATTGCAGCAGCTATAATAAATGTTCCTGCTTCAATTCTATCATAAATAGGTTTATATGTTGTTCCTTTTAATTTTTTAACTCCATCTATAGTTATTGTTCCAGTTCCAGCTCCAGATATCTTTGCTCCCATAGAATTTAAAAATTCTGCTAAATCCCATATTTCAGGCTCTTCTGCTGCATTTTCTATTATTGTTCTTCCTTCTGCTAAAGTTGCTGCCATTATTATATTTTCAGTTGCACCTACTGATGGGAAATCTAAATAAATAGTAGTTCCTATTAATTTTTTAGCCTTAGCCTCTACATATCCATAGCCCATATCTATTTCTGCTCCTAATGCTTTAAAGCCTTTTAAATGAAGGTCTATAGGTCTACTTCCTATATTACATCCTCCTGGTAAAGATAATTTACAATGTCCAAATCTAGAAAGCATTGGTCCCATAATAAGAAAAGAAGCTCTCATCTTTCTTATTAAATTACTATCTGCACCTATTTCTTTTATGTTTTTAGTGTTTATCTTAATATTATTATTTTCTGATTTTAAATCACAATTTAGTCCTAATAATAAATTACATATTACAGCTACATCTTCTAACATAGGTGCATTCTTTATAAAAATATCTTCTTCACATAATATAGAAGCTGCTATTATTGGTAAAACTGAATTTTTAGCTGCACTTATATTGACTTCACCCTTAAGTTTATTTCCACCTTTAACCACTATCTTTTTCATATTATCCTCCACAATAAATTCTTTTAGTATGTTGTAAATATTATTGGTGTTCCAATTATTACATAGGAACCTGTATCATAATTATTTATTGCAAAATTTATTTTTTCATTTTTATATTTAGCTGTTCCTGTATAGCCATTATTAATATTTACAGTTTCTATATCTTTTAAGTCTTTATTATTTTTTATTTCTTTAAGTGTTTCTTCTATATTACTTACTTTACCCTTTATATAACTAGAATATATTATATTTTTTGCAACACTATTTTGAAGTTCTATTAAATTGTTAATTAATTTATTTACATTATTCCTTTTCTCATAATTTACTATTTTTATCTCAACTTTGCAACCTATTTTATTATTATATGTGTATACATATATTTTCTTATTATCTTCTTTAGCTTCTAAATAATTTTTAGATGTTTTTAGATAATCTAAACTCTTATATTTTAAAATTAATGATTTTATCCTATTTATTTCATTTTCTGCCTTTTCATAAGTTGTATAATTGCATTTTACTCCATTTTCACAAAAAAAATTATATTCTATAACAGATTCTTCATCTAAATAAAAAGCTTGAGAAAAGTTTTCTATTGGAAAAATTTCTTTACAATTAAATAAAACTATAAAAAAGAGAATAAGGTACACTTTATACTTCATATTTCTCCCACCTTTCCTCTTAAATTATTGTCAGCTTTTTAATTTTTATGCACTGTTTATAGTAATATTATATAAACTTAATTAGTTTTTGTGAAAAAGACAATTTATATACTAATAAACAAAAAAAGTTGCCTAAAATATTATCTTAGACAACTTTTTTATAATTATTTTTTAAGGCTTAATCTTACTATAGCTCTTTGTAAAGCTGCTTCTGCCCTTTTAACATCATATTTTTCTTTTTCTAAAAGTCTATTTTCTGCTCTTTCTTTAGCTTTTTCGGCCCTTTCAAAATCTATTTCTTCAGGATATTCTGCTGCATCACAAAGAAAAGTTAATTCATTATTTTTTATATTAATTATTCCCTTAGAAGTGAATACTTCTTCAATACTTCCATTTTCATCACATATTTTTGTTATACAAGGAATTGTACTAATTATACTTTCAGCATATCCTGGTAAAAATTCAATTTCTCCATAATCTGTTTTTGTAAATAACTTTTCAACTTCTTTATCTATAACAATCTTATCTAATGTTATTATTTTTAACTTAAAGGTTTTGGCCATAATCCTCCACCCCTTATCCTAATGTCTTAGCTTTTTCTACAGCTTCTTCAATTGTTCCAACAAAAAGGAA
>ONGV01000064.1 GCA_900317445.1 uncultured Eubacteriales bacterium
GTTTCCTCCATCTTCTTTTAAAGCTTCTTTAAGCTCTTTTAAAACTAAAGATTTATGGCTTTTATCTCTTAAGTCTATAAAGTCTATCACTATAATTCCACTCATATTTCTAAGTAAAATTTGTCTTCCTATTTCTTTTGCTGCTTCTAAATTAGTTTCTAAAATTGTTTTTTCAAAGTTTCTTTCTTTAATGTTTTTCCCTGTGTTTACATCAACTACATACATTGCCTCTGTTTTGTCTATCACAATACTACCTCCACAATGAAGGGCAACTTTATTGTGTCTAAGCTTTAAAAGTTCTTTTTCTATGCCATAAGTATCAAAAAGACCTCTTGTATCATTAAAGATTTTTATTGTTATGTTTTCTTGGTCTTTTAAATAGCTTTTTGCAAATTCAAAATCATCAACATCATCTAAAACAATCTTTATAGGTTCTGTTCCAACCTTATCTCTTAAAACCTTATTTAATGCAAGATTATCTCCATAAAGCTTTCCAAGATTTGTGGAAAACTTCATTCTTTTCATAATCTCTTCATATTCTTTTAAAAGAAGTTTTCTTTCAACTTTAAGTTCTTCAATACTTACATTAGCTGATTCTGTTCTCATAATAAGCTTAACACCTGAAATTTCATCAAGTTCTGCTCTTATAAGTTCTTCTTTCACCTCATCTTTAAACTTTTTAGAAAACTCTATTCCTTCTCCAAAACTTTCTAAAACTATATACTTTGAAGGTATACTAAATTTTGTTGTTACTTTAGGTCCTTTATCATTTAAAGGTTCTTTTATAACCTCTACTATTATTTCATCACCTTTTTTAATACCACTTTCTTTTAATTCATTACTATAATAAAGGTATGCTTCCTTATTAAGACCAATATCTACAAAAATTGAATTGGTAGCAGGGATAATATTTTTTACCCTACCTTTATAAATTTCACCAATTAAAGGCCCTTGATTTTCTTCTTCTACAATACACTCTTCTAGTATTCCCTTGTTTCTAATTGCTATTCTAAGAACATTATTTCTTCTTTCTACAAAAATCTCTTTCATCTTAAAACACCTTACCTAAAATCACAAAGTGGTACTAATTTTTCATTTTTTGTAAAATACATTTCTTCTCTTTTTATCTCTACAAAGGCATCTTCATTTACATTAGATGTTCTTTCTTTAATATAATCAACTAATAAATCAGCAGATAAATGTTCACGACTTCCTGAAGCTAAAAGAACATTTAAAATAAGTTCATTATCCTTAATCCAATATTTAAAATCTAAAACTAAAGGTTTTATATTAACTTCCCTTTCACCTTTTTTACTTTTCTTTATAGTAGTCCAATCATTATCTTTTAATAAGTTTTCTATTTCTTTTTCAAGGCTTGAAGTATTTTCATAAGAAACCTTAATTATATATCTACATGCATCTATAAGTGCCATAGCTTGAGGTGCTTTCTTTTGCCCCTCCACATTAACAATTTTTCTTGCTTGAATAAATTTTATTCCTGAAGCACTTTTAGAATTAAGTTTTTCAATCATTTCCTTTTCATCTACTTCATCTGATAATACTAAATCCATATATTCCCCTTCAGAATAAACTCCTACAGATAGGGGCTGAGCAATTGACATAGCCATATGAGGATTAAATCCCTTTGAATATTCCATAGGTAAATCTGCTCTTCTTACTATTTTTTGAAGTGTTCTCATTAAATCTAAATGAGATATAAATTTTATATTGCTTTCTTTAGTAAATTTAATTAAGTATCGCACCCTTAAAGCACTCTCCTTCCTTGAAGTTAACATTTATTCCACAACCAGTACATCCTTTTCTGCAATTTTGTGTAAGTTCTGCTCTTTTTGCTTTTTCATTTTCATTTTCTAGATATTTTCTGTTTACTCCAATATCTATGAAATCCCATGGTAAAATTTCATCATAGCTTCTTTCTCTATAAACATAAAAATCGCCATCTAAATTACATTCTTTAATAGCTTCCATCCATGCATCAAAATTAAAGTATTCACTCCATCCGTCAAACTTAGCACCTTTTTCAAAAGCCTTTATTAAAACTTCTGAAAGCTTTCTATCTCCTCTTGCAAATAAAGCTTCCATATAAGATGTTTTTTGTTCATGATAGTTATATACTATACTTCTTGATTTTAATGCTCCTTTTATTGCCTTAATTTTTTCTCCTACTTCCTCCATTTTGGCCATCTTTGCCCATTGGAATGGAGTAAATGGTTTTGGAACTAATATAGAAGTACTTACAGTAACTTTTAAACCTTTCTTTCTTATACTCTTTGGAACTGCAAAATATTCATCAGCTATTTTTTGTGCTAAATCTGCTATAGCTACACAATCTTCAATTTCTTCATAAGGAAGACCTATTATAAAGTAAAGTTTTATTGAACTCCAACCGGCTTCAAAAGCACTTCTTGAAGCTTCTAATATTTTTTCTTCTGTTAACCCTTTATTGATTATGTCTCTCATTCTTTGAGAACCAGCTTCTGGTGCAAAAGTAAGACCTGTTTTCTTAACCTTTTGAATTTCTTTTATTAAATCTACAGAAAAAGCATCAACTCTTATAGATGGAAGGGCAACAGCTACTTTCTTTTTGCTATGCTCTTCCATAAGTTCATGTATAAGTCTTTGGATATCTGAATAATCACAAGTACTTAATGAAGAAAGAGAAATTTCTTGATAGCCTGTATTTGCAATAAGCTTTCTTGCTTGTTCTTCTAATGTTTCTCTTGTTTTTTCCCTTACAGGTCTATAAATCATACCTGCTTGACAAAATCTACAGCCATTTGTACATCCTCTAAAGGTTTCAAGAACAACTCTATCATGTACAATATCAGTATATGGAACTATAATGTTTTCTGGGAATTCTACCTTGTCAAAATCTGCTACAATTCTCTTTTTAACCTTAGCTGGTACATCTTCATATTTAGGTTTAAATTCTTTTATTGTACCATCTTCATTGTAAGATACATCATATAATGAAGGTACATAAATACCTCTTATATGAGATATCTCTCTTAAAAATGCTTTTTTATCCCATTTATCTTGATATTTTTTATAAACTTCAAGAACATCATTCATCATTTCTTCTCCCTCTCCAAGTTCAAAGAAATCAATTATTTCAGTTAATGGTTCAGGATTATAAGCACAAGGACCTCCAGCCATTATAATTGGGTCATTTTCTCCTCTTTCAGAAGCTCTAAAAGGAATTCCTGACATATCAAGCATATTTAAAATATTTGTATAACTCATTTCATATTGAAGAGTAAAACCTATAATGTTAAATTCCTTTAAAGGTGTTTTTGTTTCTAAGGAATATAATGATATATTATTCTTTCTTAATTGTTCTTCCATATCTGGCCATGGTGCAAAAACTCTCTCACAATATGTATCATCTCTTTGATTTATTGTATGATATAAAATTCTTGTTCCTAAATGAGACATTCCTACTTCATAAACATCTGGAAAACAAAAAGCAAAACGTATATCTATCTTATCTAAATCTTTAATAATCTCATTAAGTTCTCCACCAATATACCTTGCAGGTTTTTCAACCTTATATAAAATATTATCTGTTATTCTATTCATTAAAAGAATCCTCCTATGTGTACTCTCGTATTTATCTATTTTATCATATAAGATATTTTAAAGAAATAAGGATTATTTTTTCCCTTGCTTTAAAAATTCTTCCAATACTCTATTATCTACAGCATTGCTTTTTTCTATCCATGTTGAATATGTTATTAATATTGATGTTACCAACAAACTAATATTAACTTTATGTATAAATGTTATTAATAAAAATATAAATATAAGTAATATTGAAAAAACATAACTTATATTTATTAATATGGTTTTTGATTTTTTATATGAAAATTTTTTACTTAATAAAATTTCATATATTCTAGCTCCATCTAAAGGATATGCAGGAAACATATTAAATATAAATAATCCTAAATTAATCCCCATACTTTCACAAAAAGAAATTATATTAAACTTAGTAAGTAACAATAAGATAATATACATAAATAAATTAAATAAAGGGCCTGAAAAATATACTATACATTTCTTACTACTATTTAATTCTTCAATATTTTTTAATTTTATTTTTGCACCAGTTAAATTAACTTCAAAATCTGATAAAGATGCTCCATAATGTTTTGCTATTATAATATGGGCTATTTCATGTAAAATAATCCATAAAAAACTTATAATCAAGGTTTTATTATTAAAACTATAAATTATTAACATTATAACAAATTCTAATAATACTTTTTTAGTTTTTTTATTCATATAATGCTCCTACACATTATTTCTTAAAAATCATTACTAAAAAAATTATCTTTATTGATTTTTTCTTTAAATTCCTTAAAATATTTACTTAAATCACTTTTTATATCCTCTAAAAATTTTATTTCATATCTTTTATTAATAGCTTCTTTAGTATTAAAAAATACCTTTTGTACATCCTTTGAAGGACTATTTTTTGCTATTATTAAAATTAAAATAAGTAATACAGCTCCTATTGTTTGAAACATTAACTTCTTTATGATAGTATTCTTCTCCTTTTTTTTATTACTTCTAAGATAGTTCTCAATATTATTTTTTTCTTCTGTTTTTAAATTATTGTTTTCTGATATTTTTGAATAATAACTCTTATAAAGGTTTCTATAATCTACCATAACTTTCTCCCATTACTTATATCAATTAATTATATTCATAAGAAAAAGGTTTTATGAAATTTTATTTCACAAAACCTTCTAAAATAAATTAAAAATGTATTTTCTTTTTTCTCATTCCTATATTTAAAACTAATGCCATTGCCATAAGAGTTGTTAAAAGAGAACTTCCACCATAGCTTACCATAGGCAATGTTATTCCTGTAATAGGCATAAGACCTATATTCATTCCTATATTTTCTGTTATTGCAAATAATAAATAGGATACCATTCCTAAAACTACAAGGGAACCAAACAAATCCTTTGCCTTTCTTGCTATCTTTACCATTCTAAATATTATTATAGAATATAAAATTATTATAGCTAAAGCTCCTATTAATCCGCATTGTTCTGCTATAGCAGTAAAAATAAAATCTGTTTGTATTTCTGGAACATTACTTGCTGCATATCCTATTGTTCCATCAGCTTCTAAGGAAGGCTGTGAGCCTAAAATTCCTCCTGACCCAATTCCAATTAAGGCTTGATTAAGCTGATACCCTGCATCACTATTTTCTTTTTCTGGGTCTAAAAAAGCTGTAAACCTAGTTACTTGATAAGAAGGAAGTAAGCCTGAATTAACTATTATAACTATTGCTATAGCTAAAGCTGTAAGACCTCCTACTATTATTTTTCTATTAAATCCTGCAGCTGCTACTATTCCTAAAACTATGAAAAAACAAACCATTGTCATACCCATATCTGGTTGAATAGCAATAAGTCCAACTGGAATAATTGCATAAAAAACAACTTTAAAGAAGTTCTTTACATCATTTATTTCTCCATCCATTTCATGAATAAGCTTTGAAATCATAAGTATAAGAGCAAATTTTGCAAGTTCTGCTGGTTGAATACTTATTCCAAGCTTTATCCATCCTCTAGCTCCATTTATTTCCTTACCTACTCCTGGAATCCATACACATACAAGAAGTATTACTGAAAACCAATATAATATTGGAACATACTGAAAAATAATAGAATAATCTATAGATACCAATATATACATTGCTACTATAGATATAATAAACCATGTTATTTGCTTTTTAATAAAATAGTATGGATCTGTTATATTTCCTACACCAGCTTTAGTACACAAATATATATTTAAGATTCCAAACAAAACTAATAAAATTATAGATATTAAAAGTGCTTTATCAATTTCTCTTATAAGTTTAAAATCTAACTTATGTCTTTTAAAAAAGTTTTCTCTTTCAAACAAAAAAAATTACACCTCCTCAAATAAATATAACATATTGATTATATACTATAATATACTTTTTTAAGATATTAATAAATTATTCATAAATTCCTATACATTAAAAAAGCTTTATATGACAAATAAAAATTATCACATAAAGCAACTTTTTATTATCTTCCTCTAACTCCCTTTATAGGTATATTTGCAACTAATGCTGAGTTTGTATCTCCTTTTAATGCCTCACTTTTTGTAACAGATATTTCTACATCTTCACATTCAATTTCTATGTACTTAGCAAGGACTTCAAGAATTTCATTTCTAATTTTTTCTATTGTTTCTTCTGGAATGTCTCCTCTATCATGTATAAGTATAAGCCTTAATCTATCCTTTGCCACTTGTTTAGGGCTTTGTTTTTTAGAAAAGCTACTAAAGAATCCCACAACTTTCACCTTCTTCCACTATCTTCTTCTAAAGAATTTTTTTATTGCACTAAAGAATCCTTCATTTTCTGTACTTAAATCCATAAAAGGCACATCTTCTCCAGTAATTCTTCTTGCTATATTTTTAAATGCTTGCCCTGCATAAGCATTATCTTCTAATACTATTGGTTCTCCTTTATTAGTAGAAACTGTAACATTTTTATCATTAGGAACTACTCCCATAAGCTTTACTGATAATGTTTCTATTATATCTTGAACATCAAGCATATCTCCACTTTGTGTCATAGCATAATCAATTCTATTAATTATTAAACCATGGTCATCTAATCCTTTTGCATCAAGTTTTCCAATAACTCTATCTGCATCTCTTACAGATGTTATTTCTGGATTAACTACAACTAATGCTCTATCTGCTCCTATTACAGAATTTTCAAAACCTTGTTCTATTCCTGCTGGGCAGTCAATTAATACATAATCATATTCTTCTTTAAGTTCATTTACAACCTTTAACATTTGTTCTGGACTTATATCATCTTTATCCTTTGTTTGAGCTGTTGGAAGTAAACAAAGATTTGAATATCTCTTATCCTTTATTGTTGCTTGTTTAAGTCTACATCTTCCTTCCACCACATCAAAAAGTGTATAAACTATTCTATTTTCTAAGCCCATTAATACATCTAAATTTCTAAGACCTGTATCTCCATCAACAACTACAACCTTTTTCCCTAAAGCTGCTAGTGCTGTACCTATATTAGCTGTAGTTGTAGTTTTTCCTACTCCTCCCTTACCTGATGTAATTACTATAGATTCTCCCATTCCTATACTCCTCTCTTAATCAAACTAAAAATATTTATTACTTATATATGGTTCTACTATTATAGTCCCATTATTTACTTTTGCTATTTCTGGATATTCTGGTTTTTCATAATCATCTGGTGATATTGTAATTATATTTCCTATTTTTAATATTCCTGGTTGAAGAGAATAGGCTGCAATAATAGCTTCCTCATTTCCAGTAGTTCCTGCAAAAACGTTACCTTTAATGTTTCCAAGAACAATTATATTTCCAGTAGCATAAACCTCTGCTCCACTGTTAATATCTCCAATAATAACTATATTTCCTTGATAGTTAATATGTTGTCCACTTCTTATGGTTTTTCTTATAAACTTAGTTCTACCTTCATGTACACCACTAAATCCTTTAACCCCTTCTTCTATTTCTGCTTTTTGAAGTTCACTATCCTCAAATATAACTTCTTTTACTTCAATTTTTTGAATTAAGGTATCTTTTAATTTTAATATTTCTCTCTCATTAAAGTTAGAAAGTTTAGTTGATATACATAAAGAAGTTCCTTTATAAAACTTTTTTCCTTTTGAAAGCTTTAAAGTTAAGGTTTCAAGTATATCTTCAAAACTTCCGAACTTATCACTATCAACCTCTGCTATTAGCCCATCTTTCTTACCTTTTATTCTTACACCATCATTTCGCATTGGTTACTAACCTCCAGCAATTATAAACAACTTTTATTATTAAAATTAATATACATTGTTATTTTAAAATGTATTTACTTTTATTAATTATACCATTAATAAAAAAATATTTATATATTCTATAAATATTTTTTTGCCAAGTTCCAAAACAAAAAGGCTTAAACAAGCCTTTTTATTCTTCTTTGTTGTCTTTAGGTATTGTTAAAACATACTTTGAAAATGTTTCTGATTTACTTGCATAATCTGGATCCATCTCTAATAATTTATCCTTAAAGTATGCTTCATAAACAGCTCTTGTAACCTTAGCAACTGAACCACCATGGCCTCCATCATAAGCAACAACAACTACAGATATTTCTGGATTATCAAAGGGTGCATAACTTATATATGTTGCATAAGGTGCTCTTCCTATTTCATATTGTTTATCAGAGAAATCTGCTGTACCTGTTTTACCAGCAGTTGATATTGGAAATCCTAAGAAAGCTGTTGATGCTGTACCACCTTCTTCATTAACTCTACTCATACCATCTCTAATTGCATTTATTGTACTTTGCTTTAACTCTGTTTTATCTAAAACTTCTGGTGTATATTCTTCTATTAAACCACCATCTGGATTAGTTATTTTATCAACTAGATGCATTTTATATCTTACACCATTTGTGGCTATTGTAGATACATATTGAGCTAATTGAAGTGGTGTAAATGCATTCATACCTTGACCTATAGATGCATTAATAAGTTCTGCTGGAGAAGTTATTTCACTTCCCTTATCTTGAATAACAAATCTTGCTATTACATTTGCTACAACAACTGCTTGCTTATCTATTGTAGTAGTAATGTTTCTACTTTCTTCATATGCTTTAAGGTTTGATTTATATTTTTCAGATGAATTCATTAGTTTTTTTACATCATCTAAAATATATTTTGCAAAAGCATCTGTTCCTAAAGCCTGTTCATCAGTTCCTATTTGATTAAATCTATTTGTTATTTTTTCTTTTAAATCAGCCTTAGCATTTTTTACATCCTCTTCATCATCTTCATTTTTAGAATAATCTAATGGTGCAAAGAAAGTACCATTATATTCTCCTGATTCTAAGTATTGTGCTAAATAAAGTTTTGAAGATGCTATTGCTCTTGTTTTCCATGACTTAAAGTTATAAACCTGACCAAAGTTTTCTTCTATCTCTATTCCTGTACTTGGATTTTGTTGTCCATTAGGATCTACTCCTAAACCAAATTTCCAAGCATAATGTGCTAATATATCTAAAGAACTAAGATTAGCTCCACCATTTTTGTATATTCTATATCCTGTTTCATAGAAATAATAGTTACATGATTGCTCAATTGCTGAACCAATTCCTATAGTTCCATGATAACCAAGACAAGTTGGTGCAAATCCAGTACCAAATGTTTCTGTATGTTCATTAAATGTATGCCTACATGTTATTTGTGTAGTTGAATCTATAGCTCCACTTTCTATTCCAGCAATACTTGTCATAATCTTAAATGTAGAACCTGGCTGAATAAGACCTTGAGTTGCATAATTATAGAATGGCTTTGGATATAAATCATATTGGTCTTCTCTATTTCCATTTGAATTTAAAGGAAATAAATCATCTACAGTTTTTTGTAATCCTCTTGATGATATAAATCTATTTCCATAAGCTTCTAAATCAGGAGCAAAATATTCAGCTGTTTTTTCTGGTGAAAGCTGTCCTGATATTGCAAAATCGTTTGGGTCATAATTAGGAAGAGAAACTAAAGCTAATATTCTTCCTGTATTTACTTCAGTAACAATTACAGCACCTCTATTACAATTTCTATAATTGCTATCAGCATTTCTTATTTCCTCCATAGTATCATTTAACGCTTGTTCACCCACATATTGAAGGTTTTTATCTAAAGTTAAATGAACATTATTTCCTGGATATGATTCAAGCTTAAATAATTCTTGAGTTACTCTTCCTGTTGAATTAACTTTAACAGTAGTTCCACCTTTTACACCCTTTAGTTGTTCTTCAAATGCTGATTCTATTCCTGCAACTCCTATAAGGT
This sequence comes from uncultured Eubacteriales bacterium, assembly GCA_900317445.1. Lineage (GTDB taxonomy): Bacteria > Bacillota > Clostridia > Clostridiales > Clostridiaceae > Clostridium. The sequence goes on from ONGV01000064.1 coordinate 9,912, forward strand.
CTGTAGAAACATCATATCCTCTTAATTCATACTTTTCCTTATTTGAACTACTTATAGGAGATAAATATCCTATTGCAGAAGATGCTAACTCTTTATATGGATAATTTCTTATAGGCTCTAATGAAATATCTATTCCTGGAAGGTCATTTAATTTTTGATAAATTATAAAAGCAGTTTCTTTATTTATATTTTTTGCTATAGTTACTGACTCATATCCATTTAAACTCTTTAATCTTAAAGCATCAAGAACTACCATATATTCTCTAAGTTCCTTACGTGTATAACTTTTTAATAAAATATCAGTAAGTTCTTTTCCTGTCATTTCTTTATATTTTTTCATTTCTTCATCTGTTGGATTTAATAATTTTATTAAATTATGAAGTTTTACTAAATAGTTAAAGGAGTCATCTGCTGTAATTTCCATAAGCTGATCATTTATTTTTTCTATCTGCTTATCTGTTAAATCTTCACTTGCATCCATATTTTCTTTTTTTCTAAGCTTTTTTTCTAAATCTTCATTCATTCCTCTATCTCTTTTAAATAAAAGCTCTTCTGCTCTTTTTCCTGATTCACTTGTTGAGGTGTATTCAAAATATGGATTATCATTTTCATCAATTTTTAAAATAAGGTCATCTTGAATACTATTTGTATCCTCTTTTTCTTCTAATATTTCCATAAGAATATCCATAGTTTCAAAGAAATGTTTTGTAGCCTCATCTGTAATTGTATAAGTTATAGCATAAGTTTGAGTATTACTTGCAAGTATATTTCCATTTTGATCAAATATTGTTCCTCTAGGTGCTGTTTCTGATACAAACTTAGTTGAGGTTGTATCTGCTTTTTCTTTATAATCTTCATGTTTATAAACTTGAACATATATAAGTCTAGCAACAATAGCTGTAAAAACTATTCCTGTAATTATTAAAAAACCAGTATATTTAGGTGGTTTCTTTTTCTTTTCCTGTTTATTAACTATCATCTAAAATTCGTCTTTCTCCTTTCAAAATCTTTATTTGAGAATTTGTAAATTAGTCCATAAAACAAATACATTAAAATAGAATTATAAATGGCTATATACATATTGTTAAATAAGCTTGCTTTTATTCCTATAATACGAATAATTAAAAACACCACTATAAGCTTTATAATGGTTGAAAAAAACATAGTAATAACAGGAATTATTCTTCGATTTTTCCATATACTTTCTCCTATAATGCCTACTAGAAAGCATATAAGCATATTTATTAAGGAATTTATTCCAAAGGCTTGAGTAAAATAAATATCTTGAAGTATTCCACTTACTACTCCAATAAATACTCCTTCCTCTTTCCCATTTATAATAGAATAGGCTATTGCAAATACAAATAATGTACTAGGATAAATCCCCTTAATTGCAAGAAAAGGAAGAAAGGAAATATCCAGCATTAAAAGCACTATTGAAATTAAAACTACAATAAACTTTTTCATATATTTTCTTACTCCCCATATTTTATTTCTTTTTTATCTTTAGGAACAATTATAAGAAGTTCCCCTAGTTTATTAAAATCTACGTAAGGTTCTACAATTGCGCTTTTCATTACCTTTACTTTATCTTCTTTAACAGATATAACTTTTCCTACTCTTATTTCTTTAGGATAAACTAATCCTAATCCTGATGTTAAAATAACATCTCCCTCTTTTATATCTGAATCTATTGGAAGGTAATTAACCTTTGTAAGATTTCTATTTTTACTATCTACATATCCTTGTAAAACTCCAGTATTCTCTCCAGAATTTTCGGACATAACACTTACAGCAACATTTTCATTTATTATACATTGAATTATAGACCAATTAGTACCAACAGTTGTCACTTGCCCTACAAGTCCCTCTGCTGCTATAATAACCATGCCTTTTTCTACTCCATCTTTTTCCCCTTTATCTACTATATATCCATCTAAAATTCCACCTGGAGTATATCCGATTATGTTAGTAGCTAAATAGGTATACTCATCATTTTGATTTTTAAATTCTAATAAACTTTTTAATCTTTCATTTTCTTCTTTAAGATTTGAATATGTTGCAAGTTCATTTTTTAATTCATTATTTTCTTTAACAAGTTCTGCATTTGTATCTTTTACTTTAGAAAAGTTTAAAAAAAAGTCTACAAAATTCTTAGCTCCATTATTAATATTGTAGATTATTTTTTGCATAGGATTTAAAAGTTCTCCTGCATTCCCTTCTAATCCTTTTGTATCTTTGCTTGCAGTATATATAATTAAACCTAAAAATGTAACTGACAGAACCACTATAGTTACTGTCAGTTTATTTTTAAAGAGCTTCATTTATACTATCTGTCGCCTCTACTTATTTTGTCATAATCTTCAAGGGCTTTTCCAGCACCTAAAACAACACAATCTAGTGGTGTTTCTGCAATATGTACAGGCATATTTGTTTCCTTTTCTATTAGTATATCTAATCCTTGTAGAAGTGCTCCTCCTCCTGCAAGCATTATACCTTTATCCATTATATCTGCTGCAAGTTCTGGTGGAGTCTTTTCTAATGTTGTTTTTATAGCCTCAACTATAGAGCTTACAGGTTCTCTTAATGCTTCTCTTACTTGGTCTTCTGAAATTGTTACTGTCTTTGGAAGTCCTGTTACTAAATCTCTTCCCTTAATTTCCATAGTTTTTTCATCTTCAACTTTATAAGCTGAACCTATTTCCATCTTAATTTGTTCTGCTGTTCTTTCACCTATCATTAAGCTATGTTCTTTTTTAACATAAGCAATTATTGATTGGTCAAATTCATCTCCAGCAATTCTTAAAGATTTACTTGTTACTATTCCACCTAAAGAAATAATTGCAACTTCAGTAGTTCCTCCACCAATATCAACAATCATACTTCCAGTTGGTTCACTTACAGGAAGCCCTGCTCCAATAGCAGCTGCCATTGGTTCTTCCATAAGAACAACATCACTTGCTCCTGCTAATCTACTTGCTTCTTCAATTGCTCTCTTTTCAACTTCTGTAACACCTGAAGGATAACATACTATTATTCTTGGTCTTTTAACACCTTTACTTATTCCCTTTTCTATAAATGATTTTATCATAACTTGTGCTGTATCAAAATCTGCAATTACTCCATCTTTTAATGGTCTTATGGCTATTATATTTCCTGGTGTTCTACCAATCATAAGCTTAGCCTCTCTTCCTACTGCTAAAGGTCTTTTAGTGTTACTGTTTATAGCAACTACTGAAGGTTCTCTTAAAACTATTCCCTTTCCTTTAACAAAGACTAAAGTATTTGCAGTACCTAAATCTATTCCTATATCTTTACTTGATCCGAAAAATCCCATTGTCTTTTCCCCTTTCTAATTATATAATTCCTTTTTCTTTTAAACTTATAAATTTATCATTACCTATAATAATATGGTCAATTAACTGAATTCCTAAAATCTTTCCACTTTCTTTTATCCTAAGAGTAATATTTATATCCTCATTACTTGGAGTTGGGTCTCCTGAAGGATGATTATGGCATATAATAACACTTGCTCCACCAATTTTAATAGCTTCACAAAATATTTCTCTTGGATGAACTATGGATGTATTAAGACTTCCTTTAAAGGTATCTCTTACTCTTATGACTTGGTTTTTCACATTAAGAACTATGACTTTTAATATTTCTTGATTTATTCCAGTCATCTCTCTCATTAGCATTTTTGCTACATCTTTAGGAGAATTTATAAAAATTCTATCCTGCTTTGATTTTAAAGTTCCTATTCTTCTTACTAATTCTGATAATGCAAGAATTTGAGATGCTTTTGTGTTTTTTATTCCTTTTATGGAAATCATATCTTCATATGAAACATCTAAAATACCATCTAATCCTCCAAGTTTACTTAAAATTCTTTGGCTTAATGATATTACATTTTCTCCTCTTATTCCACTTCTTAAAATTATAGCTAAAAGTTCTGAATTAGTAAGGCTTTCTGCTCCTAAGTATAATAGTTTTTCTATTGGTCTTTCATTTTTGGGCATATCCATAACTTTAAAATTATCCATTTTGATTCTCCTTAATTATAGATTCCCATCCCACTATTTTAAATTCTTTAACATACTTTTTAATTTATTTAAAGGTAAGCCTACAACATTATAATAACAACCATTTATTTTTTCTACAAAAACTCCACCTTTTCCTTGAATACCATAAGCTCCTGCTTTATCTAAAGGCTCTTTGCTTTCAATGTATTCTTTTATTTCCTCTTCTGTAAGATTTGAAAATTTAACTTCTGTACATAGAAAGTCTTGCATTATTTCATTGGTTTTTGTGTTAATTATAGCTATACCTGAATAAACTTTATGAATATTTCCACTTAATTCACTAAGCATGTTAAAGGCATCTTCTTTATCTTTTGGCTTTCCTAGTATTTTATTATTTATAGTTACAATAGTATCTACTCCTATTATAACAGATGGTTCTTTTACCTTATCAGCTACATCTTTTGCTTTTCCTAAAGAAAGTTCTTTAACATAATCTGATACACTATTTTTTAGTTTTACTTCATCTTCATTAAAATTACTAACTATTATATCAAAATCATCAACAATTCTTTTTAATAATTCTTGTCTTCTTTCTGAAGCTGAAGCCAGTACAACCTTCAATAA
>ONGV01000123.1 GCA_900317445.1 uncultured Eubacteriales bacterium
ACTCCTGGTTTTGGTAGTGCTGCAAAATTTATATGTACATCTGTCTTAGAAACTTATTTTGATTCTTCTGTTTATATAAATAATGGAATATTTATTCTTGAAACTATGGGAAGAGATACAGGATGGCTTGCTGCATCAACATGTACTTCAAGATATTTTGGTAAATCAGTACCTGATTTTATATATCTTCCTGAAGTTGCTTTTGATGAAAAGAAGTTTTTAGCTGATGTTGAAAAGAGATTTAAAGAGCAAAATCAAGTTTACATAGTTGTATCAGAAGGATTAAAAAATGCTGAAGGTAAGTTTTTAACTGAACTTGATTGTGTTTCTCAAGATAAATTTGGTCATGTTCAACTTGGTGGTGTTGGAGAATATTTAAGACAATTAATATTATCTTCTGGTATTACAAATAGAGTTAAAGCTTTAGAGCTTGGAATTCTTCAAAGATGTGCTATGCACTGTTCTTCTCAAGTTGATATTGATGAAGCTTTTATGGCTGGATATAAAGCTTTAAAATTTGCAGCTGAAGGTAATAATGGTTATATGGTAGCTTTAAATAGAGTAAGCGATTATCCATATGAAATAGAATATACTTTAGTTGAAGCTAATAAGGTTGCAAATCAAATTAAATATTTTCCATCTGAATGGATAAATGAAGAAGGAAATTATGTAAAGGAAGAAGCTATAAAGTACTTTGAACCTCTTTTAGGAGGAGCACCAAATTTATATACTCATAAACATCTTCCAAAGTATAAAGTATTTACAAAATAAATATTTTTATATTATAAATTTAGGAGCTGTTAAATTAAAAAACAGCTCCTTTTTTTTCAACTAAAATCCTTTGATATTTTTTCTACAGCTTCTAAAAAGTAATCCACCTCTTCTTTGCTATTATATATTCCAAAACTTACTCTTATCATTCCTGGCATTTTTACCCTTTCATCATAAATAAAATTAGTAGCTGTTTTTTCTGAAATATGCATAAGTCTTCTACAATAAGGATGAGCACAAAACCATCCTTGTCTTACTGAAATTCCATAAATTTTTGCTAACTCCTCTGCTACTATTTGATGATATAAATATTCTATATTAAAAACTCCTATACCTAACCTATCATCATATTTTTCCATATCCCCATAATTAACAACTTTAGGAATAGCCTTTAGCCCTTGAAGTAATCTATCCCTAAGGACGATTTCATGTTTATGAATATTATCAAAGCCTATTTTATCTAAAGTTTTTAATGCTTCTATTATTGAAACTGCTCCAAAATAATTTGGAGTACCTGCTTCATTTTTTTCTGGGGATGAAAGATATTCTATCCAATTGTCCATAACTATATTAACAGTTCCTCCTCCCTCATCATCAGTTACTCCTTCCTCAAAAACTTTTTTTAATCCTATTATTGCTCCTCCACCAAAGGGTGCATAAAGCTTATGACCTGAAAAAACTAAAAAATCTATAGAATCTTTTCCCTTTCCCCACATATCCACTTTCTTATGAGGAACAAGTTGGGCTCCATCAACTATTATTTTACTTTTATATTTATGAGCAATTTCAGCTATTTTATGAATATCATTTAAATATCCTGTTACATTAGAAGCACCTGTTACAGATACATATTTAATTTTACCTTTATGCTCCTTAAGTTTTTTTTCAAATTCATCTATTTTTAATCTTCCCTCTTCGTCAACTTCAACATAGTCCACATTAAAATTTTTTCTCCAAGGTAAATCATTAGAATGATGTTCCATTCTTGTTAAAAGCACTACATCATCTTTTTTTCTTGGTAAAATTCTTGCAAGCTTATTTATTCCATCAGTAGTGTTATTAACATATATAACTATATATTTATTTTTATCCTTTATATTAAAAAAATTCATTAAATATTTTTTGCTTTCACGGTAAATATAAGTTGTCATTTCTGACTTATGCCCTGCACCTCTGCCAATAGAACCATAATACTCACTTAATTTAATTATTTTATCTATTACACTTTTAAATGGCGGAGTTGTTGCTGCGTTATCAAAATTTATTGCTCTTATGATTTTATTATCAAAAGTTTTTACTTTTGTATTAATTCCCATTAAAATTTCATTGTAATCTACTTTTTTATCGCACATATCTATATCTCCTCCACTATATAATACATATGATGTTTTCTAAATGTTACTTTCATATATTGGTTCTATTAAGGCAAAAATATTCATATTCTTTTATGTACTATCTAATTGTTTATTATTTGGAGGTGTATAATGAAACCTGATGAAAAATATATGATGAATTCATTTAGACAATCTAATGATGAAATTAAATTTAAACCCTTTGACCCTAATAATTTTATTCCTAATTTTCAAAAAAACATTATACCAGTTATGTTATGGGGAAACTTAGTAATTAATCCTTCAAATATTTTACCACCTAATTACACTCTTCCTAATTCCTCTAATTCTACATCAACTAATAACTCTAAAGCAGAAAATCCTTATGGAAATCCCATGTACCCTAATGAGATATATAATTCACAAAATATAAGTATGGGCTATGAAAATAATGAAACTAATTATCCTGATGAAACTGAAAGTTCATATTTATACTCCTATAATAAAGGAAATAAATCCACTTCAAATTCAATGAACATAAAGGATAATAACAGTAATAATAATTTAAATAATATTTTAAGAAATTTAGATTCTAATATTGATGAGGATAAGGATTTAGCTAGAGCATGTTATGATGAAAAAGTTAATGAAATATATAAAAATGTTCTTAATGATTCTAACTTAATGTGTATATTTAAAGGCTATGAAATTCCAAAACCTATTATAAAATTAATAATAATGAGAGTAATAAAAACCTCTCTTAAATATTGTAAAAAAGGTAGGTGATTTTTAATGCTATTTAGAGAATCTTTACCTAAATTAAATGGTTCTTTTAGACTTTTCCATGCAGCTGCTAATGCTCCTTCAATAGATGTATATAGCAATGGAAATCTTATTTCTGAAAATCTTTCCTTTAGCATGATGACAGATTATATGACTTTTCCTGCTGGAAACTATGAAGTTCAAGTTTTTCCTTCAGGTACTTATGATACTCCTATCTATACTCAAACTATTGAAATTATTCCAAATGAAATTGCCACATTAAATTTTGTGTTACTAGAAAGTACATTATCAATATTTACTTTAAAAGATGCTTCAAGTAGTGCATCTAGTGGTCCTCTTTCGTTTTTAAGATTTATTAATCTTTCTCCAAATGCTCCACTTTTAACTCTGTCTCTTCCTAATGAGGAAAAATTATTTAATTCTGTAGAATATTTAGAAACTACAGGGTACTATACTCTATCTCCTGGTTTGTATAACTTTTTACTTACAGCAAGTGAAAGTGCATTTCCACAAAAGTTTATTAATGATTTAAATTTAAAACCAAGCTCTTTTCATACAATATATATTATAGGATTAATAGATAAGTTGCAGCCACCTTTAGGATATTATTTTTCAGTTGATGGTAAAGATTAAAATTTAAAAATAAACTTAAAGGATTATTGCTTAAAAAATTTATTTTTATAAATATGTTTTTATGCAACAATCCTTTAATTGATATAAATATTTTTAAATAGTATAATTATAATGATTTATTATGCACAGTGGTTTTTAAACTATTATGGAGGATAAAAAATATGATTGTATTAAGTTGTAAAAATATAAGCAAAAGCTATGGAATAGATGAAATATTAAAAGATGTAACAGTTTCTGTTAATGAAGGAGATAAAGTTGGTATTATTGGTGCTAATGGTGAAGGTAAATCAACTTTATTTAAAATACTATCAAAACAAATTTCTTATGATGATGGTGAAGTTTTTATTGATAAAAATAAAACTTTAGGCTATCTTTCTCAGCATCTTGATTTAGAAGTTGATAATACTATATATGATGAAATGCTTACAGTTTTTTCTGATTTAATAGCTTTAGAAAATAAACTTTCTGATTTAGAAGTTAAAATGAATGAGCCTTATAATGAAGAAAATGCAGAATATCATAATAAAATTTTTAAAGATTATAATACTGCACAGGAATTATATTCTCATAGAGGTGGTTATACATATAAAGGTGAAATAAGTAGAGTTTTAAAAGGATTAGGCTTTTTAGAAAATGACTTTAATAAAGAAATTTCAAAGCTAAGTGGTGGACAAAAAACAAGAGTTGCTTTATGTAAGCTTTTATTACGTTCTCCTGAAATTTTATTATTAGATGAACCTACAAACCACTTGGATTTAGAGGCAATAGAATGGCTTGAAGAAAACTTAAAAAATTATAAAGGTACAGTATTAATAGTATCCCATGATAGATTCTTCTTAGATGCTGTTACTAATAGAAGTTTTCAGGTTATAAATGGTCATGTAAACTGCTATAATGCACCTTATACAAAATATTTAGAACTTAGAAAAAAGGATTATGATGCTCAGCTTAAGGCTTTTAATTTACAACAGGCTGAAATTAAAAGACAAGAAGCTATAATAGAAAAATTTAGATCCTTTAATAGAGAAAAAAGTATTAAAGCTGCAGAAAGCAGACAAAAAGCATTAGATAAAATGGACAAAATAGATGCTCCAGATGCAGAAAAAGATGCTTCTAAAATAAGTTTTGAGGCTAATGTTAAAAGTGGATTTGATGTTTTACATATTGAAAACTTAAGTAAAAGCTTTGGAGAAAAACATCTATTTTCTAATCTTTCTTTAGACTTAAAGAGAGGAGAAAAAATTGCACTTATTGGTGAAAATGGAAGAGGTAAAACTACATTATTTAAAATAATAATGGATAAAATTAAACCTGATACTGGTGTTAAAGTTCTTGGTGCAAATGTTGAAGTTGGTTATTATGACCAAGAGCAATCAAATCTTTCTTTAAATAAAACTATTTTAGATGAAGTATGGGATGACTTTCCTTATTTAACTACTTCAAAACTTAGAACAGCACTTGGTTCTTTCCTATTTACAGGTGATGATGTTTTTAAAACCATAGATAAACTTAGTGGTGGTGAAAAATGTAGAATAAATCTTTTAAAGCTTATGCTTTCAAAACCTAATCTTCTACTTTTAGATGAACCTACAAACCACTTAGATATTCCTTCAAGAGAAGCTTTAGAAGAAGCAATATTAAGTTATGATGGAACTTTAATAGTTATATCCCATGATAGATACTTTTTAAATAAAGTTATACATAAAATCATTGAGCTTGAAGAAAACGGGGCTTCTGAATATTTAGGAAACTATAGCTATTATGTTGAAAAGAAAAAAAATCCAACTCGTTTTGAAGCCTATGAAGATTTAGCTAATGGTAAAACTAAAACTCAAATTAAAGAAGAAAAGAAAAAACAAAAAAATCTTCAAAAAGAAGAAAAAGCAAAACTTCAAAATATAAAGAAAACAGAAGAAGATATTGCAAAATCTGAAGAAGCTTTAGAAAAACTTCAAGAATCCCTTTGTTTAGAAGAAATTTATTCTAATCCTGAAGAAAGCATTAGAGTTAATAAAGAAATTAAAGACCTTGAAGCACATATTGAAGAGCTTTATGCTAAATGGGAATCACTAAGCGAATAGAGCTACTATTAAAAAAACTAATATGAATAAAAGGCAATATTTATGATAGTAAATAATATTGCCTTTTATTTTTTATTGCTTCTTTATACTTCTATCTTCTATATATACTATTAATTTACTTTGTGCCTGTGCTACCAAATCCACCACGTTCTTTATTTCCAAAAGATTCAACTTCTTCAAATTCTATAGAAGGCATAACTTCCATTATTCTAAATTGACCAATTTTATCTCCTTTTCTTATCCAAGTTCCCTTCTTTCCTTCATATTCATCTTTTCCTTGAAGGCAGTAAACTGGCATGTGCCATTGGTCATTATCTCCTATGTAGGTATCATCTACTACTCCTACTGAATTTGTTTGAATTACTCCCCAAGTTTTAAAAGTTGAACTTCTAGGAGCTAAATGTCCTTCCCATCCTTTAGGTAACTCTAGTGCAAAGCCTAATGGAATCATTGCTCTTTCATTAACCTCTACAAATATCTCTTTATTTGCATACACATCTATCCAATTTCCTTTTTCTATTTTCTTAAGCCTCGTAGCTCCTTCAAAATATTTAACTCTAATTTTCATCTATTTTATATCTTCCTTTCATTGTATTTTTAAAATTACTTGTTTATTATAACATAATTTTTTATTACTATTAAAAAATAAAAAGCAAAGTGAATATATTATTTTTCTCTTATAACTTACTAATTTTAAGTTATAAGAAAATAATATACTTACTCTGCTATAGATAAAGAAATTTATAAATTTATTTTATTAAACTTTATTTATACTATTTACAACATATATAACTGCTTCTGTGTTATCATCACTTATGGTTACTTCATTCCAATTTATATATACTGGTTTTTTAAAATATCTTTTATCTATAAGTTCAATAACTCTATAGCTTCCCTTAGGAACATTAGAAAAAACTGCTCTACCATTTTCATCTGTTTCAATAGATTCTATTAATTGAGGAGAAATTCCATTTAGTTTGTAAAGATTCATCTTTACTCCTTTTATCCTTTTTCCAAACTTACTTAAAAATGTAGAATATACAATAATTGTTCCATTTACTTTTCGTTCCTTTACTTTTACCTTTTTAGTTTCTTCTTTTTTAGGTATATTACTCATATTATATATTTTTTCTAGTTCCTTTTCACATATCCAGCCATCATCAAATTTATCTTCTTCTATTCCTTTATTTATATGTGCATCTTTTTTTTCGTCATATTCTTTTTGAAAATTCATTTCATTTTCTACATTTACTTCTTCACCTATTTTAGCTTCACTAAAATGACTTTTCATTTCTTCTGCATTTATTTTACTTTCTATGCAGCCTTCATCATCCTGTCCAAATATAGGACTTTCTGCTCCACAGCTATAACTTTTAGCTACTCCATCAGCATAAGTTATATCAAAATTTACTATAATATCTTCAGATTTATCACCTCTAAATCCAGATGCTTCTTTTTCCTTTAAATATTCTTTCATAAATTTTTCTATTATAGGATCCTTTTCATTCATATTAGTACAATATACTCTTTTTTCATTTTCATTATCCAAGCAAAACATCCCTCCTTAGTTATCTTCTATTTATAAAATATGAACAATAAAAAAATATGTTCCTTTGCTTTAGCATGAATATTAAAGCAAGTTTTGGGGAAAATATTTTTAAAAGATGATTTATTATTGGAGAGGATTTTAATGAAAAAGAAATTTATTTTTTTACTAAACCTTATTTTTATCTTAAACATTTTTACTTTTATTCCTTTTGCAAACGTCTATTGTGAAGATGAAAAAATAATTTATTTAACCTTTGATGATGGACCTGGTGGAAAAATTACTAAAGATACTTTAGATATTTTAAAATCAGAAAATGTACCAGCTACTTTTTTTCTTATAGGTGAACAAATTAAAGGTCAGGAAGATTTAGTAAAAAGATTCCTTGAAGAAGGCCACTCTATTGGACTTCATAGTATGGACCATAAAAAAGAAAACTTATATTCATCAGATAATAACTTTTTAAAAGAAATGCTAGATTCTCAAAAGATTATTGAAGAGGTTACAGGTAAAAAAATTAACATTCTTCGCTTTCCCTTTGGAAGTAATAATGATACATATCATTTAAAAGAATCTTTGGTAAATCTTCTTCATGAAAATAATCTTAAAATTTATGATTGGAATGTAGATAGTACTGATGGAGCAAATCCCTATGGAAACCCTTGTAACATAGTAAAAAATGCAACTAAAAATAATGATAAGCAAGAAGTTATATTACTAATGCACTGTGGATATATTAATAAAAATAGCACAATTGCTTTACCTGAAGTGATAAAATACTATAAAGATAATGGCTATACCTTTAAAGCTATTGATGAAAATACTTCTGAAATGTTTCATTATATAAACTAATATATATTTCTCTATACATAAAAAGAGCTATAGCATAAAAATAATAATATAATAGTACTTTGTACTACATATCATAAATTTTTTATGCAATAGCTCAACTTGTTAAATTTAATTCATATTTAAATGAACTTGTTTTATAGCTTGATTTACTATATTAAATATTATTATTCCTATTACTACATTTACACAAGCAGTTGGTAAAACTACTGCTAATAATCCTGCTGGAATTGCTTCCATTGACATTCCTGCAAAAAACATCATTGAAGTTAAGAATACTATTCCACTTACAAAAGTTCCTACTATAAGTAATATTGCGGCTTGTATATTTTTATTTACTCTATCTCTTAAAGGTAAAAGAAGTAAATAAGCAACATTTGCAGTAATTAGTTTATCTATTATATTAGGAACCTGACCACCTACTGTTTTAGTAGTCAATGCTGTAAATATACCAACTATTATTCCTGAAAATAGTGCTGTTTTATAATCTTTATTTATTAAAATTATTATAAACATCATTGCTAAAGCAAAATCTGGTTGAGCTACTCCAAAGGTTGGTGATATAGTATGAAGCACCACTCCTATAGCTATTAATATTGCATTTACTATCATTTTTTTTGTGTTAAAACTTTTTTCCATTATTTATTTCCCCTTTTAAATTTATAATTATTCTATTTTATTTATTTTTATTGCCTTTCATTTCATTTTAAAATCATCCCCAAATTTATTTATGTGTAAATAAAAAACTCCATCCTATTATTAAACATAGGACGGAGATATCCGCGGTACCACCTAAATTGCATATAAAAATGCCTCTTTATCAAGTACAAATATACTTTATTTGCTATAACGTGCAACATACGGCTTAAACTACTCTCTTATGATTTCATCTTGCTCCTCCAAGGCCCATTCATCATTAGCTCATGCACTAAACTCGCACCATTTGTTTAGCTCTCTGGAACACTGCACCTGACTACTATCCCTTTTCAAAGGATTTACTTAACTTAATACTATTATATACAATTTTTTAATTTTGGTCAATATTTTTACTATTTTTCTGTATTTTTTTCATTATGTTTCTTATCGTTTATTAAACTTGCTACTAAAGCTGCTGCTGCTCCTAATAAAACTACCAACTTGCCTTTCTTTTTTAAACTCATAATAAACGCCTCCTAAAGCAATAATATAATTATATTATAATAATTAAGCTTGGCATATTCTAGTTTATTTTTTTATTTAAATTGATTAGTTTCTTTACAATATTTATAATCTGCTTCCTTTAATCTTCTTTTAAGAGCATCTTTATTTAAATCCATATCATCACATAACATATCTAAATTACTATAATTATCTCTCAATTTCATATTTATTATACTTACAAGCATATTAGGATCCATTGTCATTATATCCATAAATCTTACTCCTCATCATAATAATCTAAGAATGAATGCTTTTCATCACCCTTTTCCCATCCTAAAATAGAGTCCATAGCTACATTTTCAGCTGCTTTGAATATTGATTTATCTACATCTCTAAAGTTGGTTTTAAGATTCTTTATTAATTCTTTAATTTCATATCTTTTATTTCCAACTTTCTTTGCAGCTATCATACATGCACAATTTAAAGGCCATATTCCACTATAATTTATAAATCTCTTTATAGCTTCTTCTTCTATAAGATACATTGGTCTTATAAGTTCAAGACCTTTAAAGTTCTTTGCTTTAAGTTTTGGAAGCATTGTTTTAAAGTTTCCTGCATATAAAACATTTAATAAAGTTGTTTCAATTACATCATTAAAATGATGACCTAAAGCTAATTTATTACATCCAAGCTCTTGTGCCTTTGCATATAAAGACCCTCTTCTCATTCTTGCACATAAATAGCATGGATAATCCTTTGCCATTCTATCTACGACCTCAAATATTCCTGATTCATACACATGGGCTGGTATATTTAAATATTCAAGATTTTCCCTATGAAGCTTCTTTATTTGAGGATGATATCCTGGGTCCATAGCTATAAATTCAAGTTCAAATTTAGTTTGCCCATGTCTTTGAAGCTCTTGAAAAAGCTTAGCCATAAGAAGGCTATCTTTTCCACCTGAAATAGCCACTGCAATTTTATCTCCCTCTTCTATTAAATTATATTCTTTTATAGCCTTACAAAACTTAGACCATATTGGCTTTCTATACCTTTTTACTATACTTCTTTCTATTTCCTCAAGAGATTTTTTCTCCTCTGTAGGAATAATTCTTTCGCAGCCTTCACCTGCAATACCACTCATTA
>ONGV01000331.1 GCA_900317445.1 uncultured Eubacteriales bacterium
TGTGATTCAAAAGCAAGCAAAGTGAATTTTTTCATCTTAACTATTGCCATTTACTTTCACAATCCTCTCAATTACTAATTTAACAGCACTCATCTTCTTTTCAGTAGATATGTTGTAAATATCTTGTGAGTCTTTCTCACCTTGTTTTAGAATTGGCTCAGCTTTGCTTTGCCCTTCTGCTATAGCCTTTTCAATAATGCTGTTACACTTTTCTTTAGCAGCTACTATAGCCTTTTCATACTGACTTTCAGCATCTTCATTGGCTTGTTGAAGTATTTGTTTTGCTTTAGCTGTAGCATCTTTAATTATACTATCGGCTTCAGCTTCTACATTTTTAATTTGTGTTATTGCTTCTAATGCCAAGATATCACCACCTTTTCCTCTGTTTACACATTGTATGATAAACATATATGAATTAATACTTTATATAGTATTAATTACTTTATATTATTCTATTATACACTTTTCACTGTATTTTTCAATATTTTTATACTTTAAATGATTTTAAATTTATTTTTTTTATTTTTTAGGTCTATTTTTCTTATATATTTAACTTATCATACAGTTTTAGTGTAATTTTATTTTTTCTCCTTCATTTCCTATTAAATAATAAACATCTTTCTTTTCTATTTCTTTTTCATTTATGAATTTATCAATATCTATTGAAAAATATTCAACTGAAAATTTTCTAAAGGAATATTCATCTCTGTATTTATTTTTTATATCCTCTTCTATGTTTTTATCTATGTTGCTTCTTAAAAATTCTGGTATTCCCCTTTTCTTATTAAAAGATAAATAATCATAACGTATAATATCCACTAAATAATCTTCTTTCCCTTTTAATATTTCCATATTAAAGTCTAAAAATACCTTATAATATTCTGTATTTCCTATATTTTTATTGAAGTATCCTTTATTTTCAAAATAATTTCCTAATTCATAGAAAAATTCATAAGGTGTTTCAAACTTTTTATAGAAAAATTCTAATATTGTATTAAACTTTTGACTATTATAATATTTATCAACTACAGCTTCTACCCTTTTTAATATTTGAATTTCATCATAGGATATTTTATCTGTACTTAATATTTCATAAGGTGGATATGGTGAATACTTCATATTATAAAGATGAGCATCTCTTCTCATATCTGAACCTTTTAAAAGCTTTAAAAAGCCTAACTGAATTTCTTCCGGTTTTATACTATGTACATCATTAAAAGATTTTACAAAGGATTTATAATCTTCTCCCGGAAGTCCTGCTATTAAATCTAAGTGTTGATTTATGTTATTTATAGATAAAAGTTCTAGAACCTTTTCTTTTATATCACTAAAGTTAACAAATCTATTTATATTTTTAAGAACATCATCATTAGTTGTTTGAACACCAACTTCAAATTGAAATCTTCCTTTTGGTGCTTTTCTTAAAAGCTCTATTTCTTCATCCTTTAAAATATCTGCTGATATTTCAAAATGAAATTTTGTATTTGTATCTGCTTTAATTAAAAAGTTCCAGATAGCCATAGAATATTTATGATTACAATTAAATGTTCTATCTACAAATTTAACAAGCCTAACTCCCTTTTTAATAAAAAAGTCTAACTCTTCTAATGTTCTTTCTATACTATGAAATCTTACTCCATGAGTAGTTGAAGATAAACAATATTTGCAATTAAAAGGGCATCCTCGACTACCTTCATAGTATACTATTTTATTATTTAAATCCTCATCCTCTTCATAAGGAAATACTATTTCATCCATATTCATTAAAGGTCTTAATCCATTAAATATTACTTCATTATTTTCTCTATAATATAAACCCTTTATATCACTTAAATTTTTTCCTCCTAGTTTATACTCTACAAAATCTCTATAGGTTTTTTCTCCTTCTCCTTCAATTAAATAATCTCCTACATGTTCCTCCATAAAGGTTTTACTATCATAAGATACCTCAGGACCGTTGCATAAAACTTATAAAAAGTTATAAATATATAAATTTTACTTTGTTTCCTTCTTCATAAAGCTCTATTTTGAAATAGTAA
>ONGV01000249.1 GCA_900317445.1 uncultured Eubacteriales bacterium
AGTTGAAAATCCTGAATTATATAAATATTTATCAGGAAGAGAAAATCTTATGCAAATAGCAAGAATAAGAAAAGTATCTAAAGAAGAAGTAGAAGAACTTATTGAATTGGTAGGTCTTAAAGATAGAATTGATGATAAAGTAAAGAAATATTCTTTAGGAATGAAACAAAGATTAGGACTTGCAGCAGCACTTATTGGTGAGCCTAAGTTATTAATATTAGATGAACCTACTAATGGACTAGACCCTTCTGGAATAATTGATTTTAGAGAAGTTGTTAAAAAGGCTGCAAAGGAAAAGGGTATGGCTGTATTTATATCTTCTCATATATTAAGTGAGGTTCAAAATCTTTGTGATAGAGTTGCATTTACAAATGGGGGAGTAATAAAATCAGTTGAAGATATTCATGATAATACTATGGATACAGAGTTAGATAGTTTAACACTAATAGTATCAAGTAATGAAGAGGAAGCAGTTAAGGTATTAAAAGGTATTGATTTAGTTAAATCTGCAAGTGTAATTGATGAAGAAATTCATTTAATAATAGATAGTGGAAAAACATCAGAATTATTAGGAATATTATTGAACAAAAAGATTAAAGTAGAAGAAATATTTAAAAATAGAAAAGGACTTGAACAAAGATATATGGAACTTGTTGAAGGGGGGATAAGATAATGCTTTTAACTTTAATAAAAAATGAACTTATCAAAATTTTCAAAAGAGGAAAGACATGGGTAGTATTTGCACTATTTGCATTAACTATTGTTGGAATGAGTGTGGTATTTTATAAAGAAGCAAAAAATACAGAATATCGTCAATCACCTGAAGGACAAATAGAATCTTTAAAAGATAGTATAAATTATTCTAAAAAAGATATTGAGTATTATAAAACTGTAGATGAAGAATGGGCAAAAGAAGCAATTGTGAAGGCAGAAGATGGAATAAAAAGTTGTGAAGAACAGATAAAAACCTATGAAGAAAAATTAAAAAATAAAGATAATCCTGATTCATGGAAAGAATCTTTAAAGGAAGAAAAAGAATCACTAGAAGCTACATTAAATGATGATTCATATCCAGAAAAATATAAAGCTTATGATAGAGAAAGAATTGAAACAATAAATATATATTTAGACAAAAATATAAAACCAATAGAAGAATTGGAATTTAATGGAATAAATTATGGCTTAGGATTTATATCACTAATAGGAATGCTGATTTTAGCAGCTGGAATAGCAGTATTTATGAGTGATATAGTATCTGGAGAATGTACTCCTCCAACACTAAAGTTTCTTTTAGTAGAACCTATTTCAAGAGGAAAAGTTATTTTTTCAAAATTTATAGCAGTAGTTATAACTGTAGTTACAATGATTGGAGGACTAGAAGCTTTAGTAGTAGCTGGAATAAGTGCTTTCACAGGGTTTGATGCTGGAAAAATGCCACAATATATAGGAAAAACTTTTGAGTGGGATTATACTAATGCAGCACAAAATGGTGGTCCCAAATTATCAGAAGTTGCAGGAAGCGGAGTTTTAACAACTAGATGGATGTATTTACTTGAAAGTTTTGGCTTACAAATGTTATTTATAATAGCATGTTGTGCATTTATTTTTATGATATCAGCAATATTTAAAAGCAGTATGATAACTATGGCAGTTTCAGTAATTTTATGTGTGGCAGGAACAATTATTCCTCAAATGTCAGAAACAATAAAATCAATTTCAAGATTTTTCTTTGTAAGCTATGGAGATACAACAAGTCTGGTTAGTGGTTATTGTGCTTTGAATTTCAATAATCCAAATGTTACATTAGGCTTTGGAGTAGTTGTAATGATAATTACTATAATAGTTAGTTATATTTTGGCACATGTTGTATTTAGCAAAAAAGATATACTTATATAATTAGATTTAAAGGCAGAGGTATATTCCTCTGCTTTTGTGATATAATGTAATAATTATTAAAAGAGGAGATGAAAAAAGTTATGCCAGCAGGAAATGGAGTAAATTGTCCTAAGTGTCCAGAAAAATTATCAGGAAAGTGTTCAGGTAATGATTTATCATGTTTGTGTTATAGATGTCCAAGGAATTTATCACAATGTTTATGTGTAAGATATTGCAGAGAAACTGAGTCTGTGCTTAATTATGAAGAATAATATTAATTAAATTAAAAAATTAAGTATATAAAATAGTAAATTTAACACATTTATAAGTTGTACTTTAAATATAAATGGTATATAATAAGAATTACCGTGAACACTTGTATGTGATAGAAATACACTTGGTGAGGGTTAGTTTAAAAAAATAGCAATAAGTAACAAAATAAGGGAGGATTTTTATAATTATGATTAGAGTATTAGCAAATGATGGATTAGAAGCATCAGCAGTAAAGGCTTTAGAAGCAGCAGGGGCAGAAGTTGTTACAAGTCATGTAGAACAAGCAGATTTAGGAGAAGCAGTAAGAGAATATGATGTTTTAATAGTAAGATCAGCAACAAAGGTAACTGCTGATGTTTCAGAAAAAGCAAAGGGTAGCAAATTAAAGTTAGTTATAAGAGCAGGAGTTGGAGTTGATAATATAGACATTCCAGCAGCAAATGCAAATGGAATAGAAGTTAAGAACACTCCAAATGCAAGTTCAAATTCAGTTGCAGAATTAGCAATTGGTCATATGTTTGCATTAGCTAGATATATAGCAATTTCAAATGTAACTATGAGAAATGGAGAATGGAACAAAAAGAAATATGAAGGTTCAGAAATCTTTGGAAAAACTCTAGGTATTATAGGAATGGGAAGAATCGGACAATCTTTAGCAAAGAAGGCTGAAGCTTTAGGAATGAAAGTTGTTTACACTGATTTGTTTGGAAAGAATGATAAATTAGCTTATGAATTCTTATCATTAGAAGATTTATTAAAGACTTCAGATTTCATATCATTACATGTTCCATATGATAAGAACCAAGGTTCATTAATAGGAAAAGCTCAATTTGATATGATGAAGGATGGAGTTTTCTTAATAGACTGTGCAAGAGGAAAAGTTGTAGAAGAAGCTGCATTATTAGAAGCTTTAAATAGTGGAAAAGTTGCAGGAGCTGGTCTTGATGTTTATGAAGAAGAACCAACTAAGAATACAGAACTTGTAAATCATCCAAGAGTAAGTGCTACACC
>ONGV01000117.1 GCA_900317445.1 uncultured Eubacteriales bacterium
CCTTATAGTTTCTCAATTACTATTTTTAGAAAGTGAAGATCCAGATAAAGATATTTATCTATATATAAATAGTCCAGGTGGTTCTGTTACAGCTGGTATGGCCATATATGATACAATGAACTATATAAAACCAGATGTATCAACTATATGTATGGGAATGGCAGCATCAATGGGTGCATTTTTATTATCTAGTGGAGCTAAAGGAAAAAGAATAGCTCTTCCAAATGCAGAAGTTATGATACACCAACCATTAGGTGGGTTCCAAGGTCAAGCAACTGATATAGATATTCATGCAAGATGGATATTAGAAACTAAAAAAAGACTTAATACGATATTAAGTAAAAATACAGGAAAACCATATGAACAAATCTGTCAAGATACAGAAAGAGATAATTTCTTCCACGCAGAAGAAGCAGTAGAATATGGATTAGTAGATAAAGTTATAACTAATAGTGAAATTGGGAAAGATAAATAGTATAATTAGAGTATAAATTTGATTATAAAAGAGGTGACTATATGGCTAAGTATGATGATAAGAAACAATTAAAATGTTCATTTTGTGGTAAAAACCAAGATCAAGTTAAAAGGCTTATTGCAGGACCAGGAGTATATATATGCGATGAATGTATAGAATTATGTTCTGATATTATAGCTGATGAATTTGAGGAAACTGTAGAATTAGATACAAAATCATTACCAAAGCCTAAAGAGATAAAGAACTATTTAGATTCTTATGTTATTGGTCAAGAAAGAGCAAAAAGAGCACTATCTGTTGCTGTTTATAATCACTATAAGAGAGTAAATAGTAATGATAATAATAATGATGATGTAGAATTACAAAAAAGTAATATACTTTTACTTGGACCAACAGGTTCTGGTAAAACATTTCTTGCTCAAACTTTAGCAAAATTTTTAAATGTTCCTTTTGCTATAGCAGATGCTACAACTTTAACTGAAGCTGGATATGTTGGAGAAGATGTTGAAAATATTCTTTTAAGATTAATCCAAAATGCAGATTATGATGTAGAAAGAGCTGAAAAAGGAATAATATATATTGATGAAATTGATAAGATTGCAAGAAAATCTGAAAATCCATCAATAACAAGAGATGTTTCAGGAGAAGGAGTTCAACAAGCATTACTTAAGATATTAGAAGGTACTGTTGCTTCTGTTCCACCTCAAGGAGGAAGAAAGCATCCACATCAAGAGTTTATTCAAATAAATACAGCTAATATATTATTTATTTGTGGTGGAGCTTTTGATGGAATAGATAAAATAATAGAAAAGAGAACTAGAAAGAGTTCAATGGGATTTGGAGCTGAAATACAATCTAAGGAAGAAAAAGATGTTGGAAGCTTATTTAAAGAAATAATTCCAGGAGACCTTTTAAAATTTGGATTAATTCCTGAATTTGTAGGAAGATTACCTATAGTTGTTACTCTTGATTCATTAGATGAAAATGCACTTATAAGCATATTAAGTGAACCTAAGAATGCATTAGTTAAACAATATACAAAATTGTTTAATCTTGATAATGTTGAATTAGAATTTTCAAAAGAAGCTCTACAAGCCATAGCTAGAAAAGCTATAGAAAGAAAAACTGGAGCAAGAGGACTTAGATCAATTATTGAAGATGTAATGACAGATATTATGTTTGATATTCCATCTAATGAAAGAATTAAGAAGGTAATAATTACAGAAAATACAATTGCATCAGGAGAAAAACCAGAAATTGAAATGGTTCCAGAAGGAGAAAAGAGACCTCCAATAAAAATATCAAAAAACAAGAGTAAGAAAACTGTAGAAACAGCTTAAAAAAGTGGCATAGCCACTTTTTTTATACCCCCAAATATTAATTAATAAATTTGTAAATTAATTAAAAAAAAGAGCATGTTTTATATGAATAAAGATAATATATTCAGTCAATAATTTAAATAGAAATAAATATTTGAAGGAAGTTAAAGAATGACTGAATTACTTATAATTTTACAAATAATATTAATGGGATTAATGATTTATGTTATTTTATCTAATAACAATTTAAAAATAAATAAAGTTATAATAGATAAAGAAAATAAAAAAGAAATGAATCGTTTAAAGAATATGAAAAAACTTTCTTTAACAATTCCATTAACAGAAAAAAGTAGACCTAAAAAATTTGAAGAGATAATAGGTCAGGAAAATGGAATAAAGGCATTAAAAGCTGCTTTATGTGGAGCAAATCCTCAACATGTAATTATTTATGGTCCTCCAGGTGTAGGAAAAACAGCAGCTGCAAGGCTTGTATTAGAAGAAGCAATAAAAAATGAAAGCTCTCCCTTTACTAAAAAAGCTAAGTTCGTAGAAGTAGACGCTACAACTCTTAGATTTGATGATAGAGGGATAGCAGACCCTTTAATAGGTTCTGTCCATGACCCTATATATCAAGGAGCAGGGGCTATGGGCCTTGCAGGAATTCCTCAACCTAAAGAAGGTGCAGTTACAAAAGCTCATGGAGGCATGTTATTTGTAGATGAAATTGGAGAATTACATCCTATAGAGTTAAATAAGCTTTTAAAAGTACTAGAAGATAGAAAGGTATTTTTAGATAGTTCCTATTATAGTTCAGAAAATCCAAATATTCCTTTATATATAAAAGAAATATTTGAAAAAGGCTTACCAGCAGATTTTAGGTTAATTGCAGCAACTACAAGAACTCCAGAAGAAATTCTTCCTGCTATACGTTCAAGATGTGTGGAGGTTTTCTTTAAAGCTTTAACAGATAAAGAAATTAGTGAAATAGCAAAAGAGGCAGTTAAAAAAGTTCAATTAGAAATTGAAGAATCAGCTATTAAATTAATAGGAGAAACCTGCACTAATGGTCGTGAAGCTGTAAATTTAGTTCAATTAGCAGCAGGAGTTATTATAAATGAAGGCAGAAAAATTATAACAAAGAAAGATGTAGAATGGACCATAGAAAATGGAAGGTATAATAAAAAATTAAATATAAAAATAAATGATATACCAGAAATTGGAGTAGTTAATGGACTTGCAATATATGGGGAAGGTATTGGAACTATTATTAAAATAGAAGCTTCTATAAAAAAGATACATAATAGAGAAGGAAAAATAAAAATATCAGGAATTGTGGAAGAGGAAATAATCTCTACAAACAATAAAAAGATAAAAAGAAAAAGTACAGCTTTATCTTCAGTAGAGAATGTAGTAACAGTATTAAATAATATTTATGATTTAAATTTAGAAGAATATGATATTCATATAAATATTCCAGGTGGAATTCCAATAGATGGTCCTTCAGCAGGAATAGCAATTGGAGCAGTGCTTTATAGTGCAATAAAAGAAAAAGCTATTGATAATAAAATAGCAATGACAGGAGAAATTGGTTTACGAGGAGCAGTTAAAGCTGTAGGAGGAATAAGAGAAAAAATTGAAGGAGCTAAAAGAGCTGGAATTAAAGAAGTGATTATTCCTAAAGAAAACTTTGAAAAAAGTTATTTAAAAA
This sequence comes from uncultured Eubacteriales bacterium, assembly GCA_900317445.1. Taxonomy (GTDB): domain Bacteria; phylum Bacillota; class Clostridia; order Clostridiales; family Clostridiaceae; genus Clostridium. Next base: position 3,503 of record ONGV01000117.1, read on the forward strand.
TAGAAGAAATAAATATTATTCCAGTAGAAAATATTTTAGAAGTTTTTGATTATATTTTTAATAAAAAATAAGAGGATTTGTTAACTTAAGCAAATCCTTTTTTGCATTGATGTTGAAAAAAATTAATGTTATGGTATACTAAATAAGTCTAATAAAATTAATAAAAATGAATGGAGGGGACAGTATGGAAATAAATAAAAGTATTCCTTTAATTCCTTTAAGAGGATTAACTATTTTCCCTGATATGGTTATACATTTTGATGCTGGTAGAGAAAAATCTGTTAAAGCAGTTGAAAAAGCTATGGAAAACAGTGAATATATTTTTTTAGCAGCTCAAAAGGATGAAAGAAAAGAAAATCCAGAACAAGCTGATATAAGCAAAATAGGAACTGTATGTAAAATAAAACAGTTAATTAAGTTACCTAATAACACTATAAGAGTATTAGTTGAAGGAATAAAAAAGGGAATAATAAAAGAGTTTTTAGATAATGAAGATTACTTTGAAGTTATAATAGAAGAAATTAATGAAGAATATTCACAAGATGATGTTGAAATAGAAGCACATTTTAAAATGTTAAAGAAAACTTTTATTACTTTTGTAAAATTATTAGGTAATGAAAGTAATGAAATGCCTTTAAATATTGAAAATGAAGATAATATTTCTGAATTTACAAATATGGTTTCAGGATATCTTCCTATAGATTATAGAAAAAAACAAGACCTTCTTGAAACATTAGATATAAATAAAAGAATAGAAAAGCTTCTAGTTATAATAGAAAATGAAATAAAAGTAGTAAGAGTTCAAAGAAAGCTTGCTTCTAAAGTAAAGAAAAGTGCAGATGATTCTCAAAAAGAATTTTATTTAAGAGAACAACTTAAATTTATTCAAGAAGAACTTGGAGAAGATTTTGATGAAGCAAAGGAATTAAATGAATTAAGAGAGAAAATAAATTCATCTAAAATGCCTAAAATTGCAAAAGAAAAATGTTTAGAAGAGCTTAAGAGATTAAAAAGCATAAGCATGGCTACTTCAGAAGGAAATTCAATAAAAACTTATTTAGATTGGGTTTTAGATATTCCTTGGGGAAGATATACAAGAGAAAGCTTAGATATAGAGAAAGTAGAAAAAATACTTAATGAAGAACATTATGGACTAGAAGATGTTAAAGAAAGAATATTAGAATATTTGTCAGTTAAAAAAATAAGCGGTTCTTCAAAAGGACCTATACTTTGTTTAGTAGGACCTCCAGGAGTAGGTAAAACATCAATTGCAAGTTCAATAGCAAAGGCTATTAATAGAAAATATGTAAGAATGTCTTTAGGTGGAATGAGTGATGAAGCTGAAATAAGAGGACATAGAAGAACTTATGTAGCAGCTATACCAGGAAGAATTATTTATGGACTAAAAGAAGCTAAATCTATGAATCCCTTAATGCTTTTAGATGAAATAGATAAATTAAGTTCTAATTATAAAGGAAACCCAGCAGATGCTTTATTAGAAGTTTTAGATAGTGAACAAAATAAAACTTTTAGAGATAATTTTATAGAACTTCCAACAGATTTATCAAAGGTTTTATTTATAACAACTGCAAATAGTTTAGAAACTATTCCAAGACCATTATTAGATAGAATGGAAGTTGTTGAGGTTTCTGGTTATACATATGAAGAAAAATTTCATATTGCAAAAGAACATCTTATCAAAAAAATCTTTAAACAATATTCTTTACCAATGAATAAGGTGGATATAACTGATGAAGCTATAAAACTTATTATAGATGGATATACAAGAGAATCTGGAGTAAGAGAATTAGAAAGAAAACTATCATCATTAATTAGAAAATCAATGGCTTACATATTAAAAAATAAAAAAGAAGAAATTTTAATAGATGAAGCTATGGTTGAAGAATTAATGGGCAAAAGAATATTTACATTTGATAAGTCTAAAAATGAAGATAAAGTAGGAGTAGTAACAGGAATGGCATGGACTGCTTATGGTGGAGATACATTACCTGTAGAAACTGTTACTATGGCAGGAAATGGAAAACTACAATTAACAGGGCAATTAGGAGATGTTATGCAGGAATCTGCAAAAACTGCTTATTCTTATGTAAGAGCAAATGCAAAGAAATTTGGTATTGATGAAGATTTTTATAAAAATAAAGATATTCATATTCATGCACCAGAAGGTGCTGTTCCAAAGGATGGCCCTTCTGCAGGTGTAACTATGGTAACTGCTTTAGTATCTGCATTAACAGGAAAGAAGGTTAAAGGAAATGTAGCAATGACTGGTGAAGTAACTTTAACTGGACAAGTTTTACCAATAGGTGGATTAAAAGAAAAATCTTTAGCGGCTTATAGATATGGAATAGACACTATAATAATTCCTAAAGAAAATGAGAAAGATATAGAAAAGATACCTGATTCAATTAAAAATAATATAAAAATTATATTAGCAAAGGAAGTTGATGAGGTAGTTAAGAATGCAATAATTGGAGTTGATACTCATGATAATTAAACAAAGCGAATTTATTATATCTGCAGTAAAAAAAGCTCAATATCCAACAGATGGAAGAGTTGAAATAGCCTTTGTAGGAAGATCTAATGTTGGGAAAAGTTCTTTAATAAATTCTTTAACAAATAGAAAAAAATTAGCAAAGGTAAGTCAAACACCAGGAAAAACAAGACTTATAAATTTCTTTTTAATAAACAATGATTTTCACTTAGTTGATTTGCCAGGCTATGGATATGCTAAAGTTTCTAAAAAGGAACAAGAAAGTTGGGGGAATATTATAGAAACTTATCTTAATGGAAGAGAGGAACTTAAAAGGGTTGTATTACTTGTTGATTCAAGACATAAGCCAACTAAAGATGATATAACAATGTTTAATTGGATTAAGCATTATGGTTATGAAGCTATAATAGTAGCAACAAAAAGTGATAAACTTTCTAATAACGATATTCCTAAAAGTAGAAAGCTTATTAAAGAAACCTTAAAGCTTACAGAAGATGATAAATTATATTTCTTTTCATCATTAAATAAAAAGGGAAAAGATGAATTAATAGATAATTTATTTTCAGATTTAGCAAAAGAAGAATAAGAAGTAATTAAGAGTGTGGAGAAATTTTTCCATACTCTTTTTTTTATCAAATAGTGTCAAATACTAAGAGGAGGAATAGTATATATTATAAAAATAAATAAAAATTTCTTCTAGGAGGTAGAGTTATGGAAATTAATGATATTATTAATGGCTTAAACTCCAATAATAGTACTAGCTCAAATTGTTGTGGAAATAATAGCTGTGGATGTAACAATTCATGTTGTGGAAATTGTGGAGGCTTTGGAAATTGTAGCGGTTTTGGAGGCTTTGGTGGCTGGTGGATATGGATTATCTTATTATTCTTCTTCTTTGGATGGGGAGGAAATGGATATGGATTTGGTGGAAATAATGGATATGGATACGGAAATTCTTATATGATGCCTTGTTGCTGTTGTTGTTGTGAAAAGAAAAAGAAGAAAAAAGATGATGGATGTTGTTGCTGCTCTTGCTGCTGTAACAGAAACAATACCTGTTGTGGATGCCAAAACTGTTGCTGCTGTAATGGAAACTCCAATAATAATTCCTTCTTTGGAGGTTCTTGGTGGTTATTCTTATTAGTATTATTATTTATTTGTTCTTGTGGAGACGGTTTTGGAGGCTGTGGAAACGGATGTGGTTGTGGTTCAATAGATGGTGGATGTGGCAATTTTGGATGCTAAAATGAAAAAGCTATCCATTAGTTGAGAGGAGAGATAGTTATGTCAAAGAAAAAGCATAAAGACGAGTGTTGTACTTGCTATTATTGCGAGCCATGTTGTTGTGAACCTTGCTGCTGTTGTGAACAATGTTGTTGTTGTTCAAATCAACAAAATATGAATAGAAATAATTTTGGAGGATGTAACGGCTGCTGGGAAGCTATATTATTTTGGCTAATAGCTTGTGGAGCAGGTATTTTAAACACTAATTCAATTTTAATAATATTACTATTCTTACTTTATGGATGGAGCCAAGGTGGCTGTCAAATGTTTTAGTAGATAGTAAAGTTGAATGGAGGGCTATAAGCCCTCCAAAAAAATAATTAAATTTATTAACCAACAAAAAATAAATACATATATTATAAATTATAAGTAAGTAAATTTAAGGAGGAGGGGAATGTCAAAGAAAAAACATAGAGAAAAAACAACCAGTAATACAAACAATATGAATAGTGGGATGAATATGAGAAATAATTCTATGAATAATCCATTTGGAATAAATCCTCAACAACTATTAAATATGTTTGGGGGAAATATGGATATGAATAAGTTAGGAAACATATTGTCTTCAATGAACAGAGAAGGTTTTAATTTAAATAATATTAATACTCAAATGAATAATGGAAATTTTGGTATGAATAATCAAAAAGAAGATTTTAATAATTCAAATAATAAAAATATGAATATTAATTTAGATGAAGATAATGATGATAATATGGAATTTTTATTATCATTAAGAAGAATAGTAGATTCTAGTAAATTAGATTTTATTGATGAAATTATAGATTTATATGAAAAAGGAGTATTTAAAAAATAAATTTATTTTTATATGAATAAAAAATAAATTTTGGGATAATACTAATAATGTACAAAGGAAATAAATCTTTTGTAACTAAATAAAGTAATACCTTTATTTAGAATCCCCCCCCATCCCCCTTTTAGGCCGCAGTTGATGCGGCCTTTTTTAAAAAAATAATTTATTATATTGTAAATAAATTTTTTATTTTAAACTTATTGAAGAAATTTTAAAATTATTTTCATAATCTTTAGAAATAGTAACATAAATAATTAATTCTTTTTTAGAAGAGGAACTGGTATTAAATTTTTCAAAAGATAATCTATATTTAATGGAATTAGCATTATCATTTTCATCAAAAGAATCATCATAAAAAAATCCATTTTGAAAGCTATAAGTATTATGTTCTTTGTCTAAATTAAATAATATACTTAAATTTGAACTATCAATAGAATTAAGAAAAATATCAGGAAGATTTTCAACTTCATAATTTTTTTCAATAAGGTCAATAAATTCTATTAGATTTTTCATATCAAAAATAGAGGAATTTTCTTTTGTATTTATAACTTTATTGTTAAGAATCATATAGGAATTTAAGTTTGAAGTACCAACTGAAGAGGAAAAGGAATAAAAATTAGGAGATTTATTATTTTCAGAATTTAAAATACCAAATATATTTCCTTTAAGAGTTAATAAATCATCAAAATAATTTCCATTCCATGAAAAGATATCTGTATTATCATTATATTGAACAAGGATTAAAGGAGTATTATTTCGAATGGTAGTAAAAACATAAACTTTAAGTGGAAAGGAAGTTGTTGATTTAAAATTATTATTTGTATATTCACTAAGAAAATAGCTTTTATCTTTTGTAGTAATTTTTATATCTGGACTTGAGTTGTTTTTAACAATTTTTAATGAATCTTTAATTCCATCTCCATTAAGATCTAATAAATATTCTTTTGAACTATCGATTGGATTAAAAGTAGTAATAGTTGAATTGGGGTAATTTCTATATATAAATAAAACTATTAAAAAAGAAAATAAAATAATAAAAAAAGATATAAATATAAATTTTTTATTTATAATAAAAACTTTCATAAATCTACCTCCTAAAAAAGTATATGAAAGTAAATAAAATAATAAAACAAAAAAAGAACCACAAAAAGTAGTTCTAATTTTTTTGACATTCAGGGCAAACTCCATAAAAATAAACTTGATTTGATAATATTTCAAAATTAGAATGTTTACCTGCTTCAATATTTAAAGCATCTATAAAGAAATCTTCAATATCATTAACTTTACCACATTTAACACATTGAATATGTGGATGTGGCTTGAAATTTGCATCATATCTGAAATTGCCTTCACCAACATTTAATTCTTGAATTAACCCAACTTCTTCTAAAGTTTTTAGTGCTTTATATACAGTAGCAAGACTCATAGTTGGATATTCAGAATGAATAGCTTTATATATAACTTCTGCTGAAGGATGTTCAGTAGTTGTTAGAAGATATTTATAAACAGCTAATCTTTGTGGTGTTAATTTTAATTTTTTTTCTCTGAAAATTTCAGTAATCGTATCCATAATAAACACCTCGTTCTATATATGCAATTATATCTAAATATTGAAAAAGTGTCAATAATTATTTGTGAATTTTTATATTTAAATAATAATAATTATCCTTCATTTAAAAAAATAAGTTTGTTGCATTTGATGGTAAGTGGTGCTAAACTTATTTTATAAATAATAGGAAACTTTATTATATAAGGAGTGATTAATATGGCAAAATATAAAGTTGGAGATGAATTAATAATAGTTAATGATCCTACTGAAGAAGCTGAAAAATTAAAAGAACTTACAAATTTAAGTGTGGAAGATAATTTTGCTCAATTAACTTGGGGAATAAAAATTCTTAATGTTGAGTATGATAATCCTAATATAACATTAACTTACAAAAATGCTTCTGGAGAAAAAAACAAGGTATTTGCAGTATGCAATGATGTTGAAAATTTCGATCAGGAAAAAGTTTTAGAAAAAGCTTTACTTAAAGCATTCCAAAACGAAATAATTAATATTTCTGTAATGAAAAATATAATATTAAAAAAGTAGGAAGCATAGCTTCTTATTTTTTTAATATTATATGTAAATTTTATACAAAAAAGATTTATTTTTCAATATAAATATATTATAATAATAAAAGGAAAAAAATACAAGAGGGTGAATTTATGGAGATATGTCCATTTTGGTCAACAAAAAATCAAATAGTAGAATGCTATGAAGAATGTCCTATGCATATAAGTAATACTAAAGAAGAATGTGCATTTAAAGAACTGTTAATAGAAGATGAATTTTTAATAGAAGATAAATATAAAAAAGTTGTATAAATAATGAAATGGATTGTAATACAAAAAATACAATCCATTTTTTGTTAAATAATTTTATTCTAGGTTATTAGATTTATGAAGAAGCTCTTGTTTTATTGACCATAATTTATTTGATAAATCCACATAATAAGTATGAGGGTTTTCAAATCTTAAAATTTCTGGCCAGAATTTTTTACATTCTTTTTTCACAAATTCCTTTATTTCTAAAACACTAGGATTATTATAAACAAGTTTTCCCTTTTCAAAAATAGGAACTAATAAATCTTTTGTATAATAGTTTGTTATTTTTTTTCTTTTCCAAGTGTATATTGGATTAAAAATTTCAAGAGGAAGATTTTCATCAATAACCTCATCATGCATTGTAATTAAATCTGCAATTGCCATGTCAGTATCTTTATCAAATATTCTTACTACCTTTTTAAAGCCAGGATTAGTAATTTTCTCTTCATTTTCACTAATTTTTATTTTTGGAATTAAAGTATTATCCTTTTCAACAGCAGAAAGTTTATAAACTCCTCCAAAAACAGGTTCAGATTTTGCAGTAATTAATCTTTCTCCAACACCAAAGGAATCAATAAAAGCTCCTTGCTCTAAAACATCTCTTATTATGTACTCATCAAGGGAATTTGATATAACAATTCCACAATCTTCATAACCAGCTTCATCTAATATTTTTCTACATTTTTTTGTAAGGTATGTTATATCTCCAGAATCAATCCTTATTCCCTTTGGTCTTATTCCCATTGGCTTTAAAACTTTATCAAAGGCTTTAATAGCATTAGGAAGACCTGATTTTAAAACATTATAAGTATCAATTAATAAAACAGCATTCTCAGGGTATATTTCACACCAAGCTTTAAAGGCTTCATATTCAGTGTCAAATAATTGTACCCAGCTATGAGCCATTGTACCAACTGCAGGAATGTTAAACCTTTGATCAGAAATTGTACAGGCTGTAGAGCTACATCCACCTATTATAGCAGCTCTAGCACCATAAATAGCACCATCATATCCTTGAGCACGTCTTGAACCAAATTCCATAACAGGTCTTCCATTTGCAGCATTACATATTCTATTAGCCTTAGTAGCTATTAAAGTTTGATGATTTACTGTAAGAAGTATCATTGTTTCAATAAATTGTGCTTGAATAATAGGTCCTTTTACAGTTACTAAAGGTTCATTTGGAAATACAGGATTTCCTTCTGGAACTGCCCAAACATCACAACAAAATTCAAAATTTTTAAGATAATTTAAAAAGTCTTCAGAAAACATATTTTTATTTCTTAAAAATTCTATATCTTCTTCAGTGAATTTTAAATTGCTTAAATACTCTATTAGTTGTTCAACACCAGCCATTATACAATAGCCACCACCATCAGGAACTCTTCTAAAGAACATATCAAAACAAGCAACTTTATTTATTAAGTTTTCATTAAAATAACCATTTCCCATTGTAAGTTCATAAAAATCAACAAGCATGGTTAAATTTCTTTGATCTTTCAAATCAAAAAATGTAGTTTTTTCCATAAAAAAACCTCCTAGATTATTAAGTAAAGCTATTGTACCTCTATAAAAATATTATTACAATAGATATACTGAAGATGTTTTTAAATATTTAGAATTGAAAGGAGAAATAAGTTGAATTTAGATAGTTATCAAGTAAAAGCAGTAAATGCAAAAGAAAGAAATATATTAGTTGTTGCAGCACCAGGTTCAGGAAAAACAACTGTTATAATAAATAGAATAAAACATTTTATAGAAGATTTGTTAATAAAAGAAGAAAATATTATAGTTTTAACATTTACTAAAGCAGCAGCATTAAATATGAAGGAAAGATATAAAAAAACATTTAATAAAGAAAAATCTCCTTTCTTTGGGACCTTTCATGGACTATTTTACAAAATTTTATTAAGGGAAAACTATGAAATAAATATAATAAATGAATTTACTATAAGAAAGATTATAGAAAGTGTACTTAAAAAATATTCTGATGATATAACAGAAGATAAAATAAAAGAAGTAATAAATAATATATCTTTATTTAAAACATCAAGAGAAAATATAGATAATTTTAAATCTTCAATAGAAAAAAAGATTTTTATAGAATGTTATGAAACCTATTCAAAATATAAAAAGGAAAATAATCTTTGGGATTTTGATGATTTGGCATTAACTATATTAAAACTTTTTAATGAAAAACCTAAGCTTAAAGAAGGGTATAAAAGATTATTTAGATATATACTTGTAGATGAATTCCAAGATTGTGACCAATTACAAATAGACTTTTTAAAAATGATGAATGAGGGAGGAGATACTTCTCTTTTTGCTGTAGGAGATGAGGACCAGTGTATATATTCATTTAGAGGCTCAAAGCCTGAATATATGGTTACATTTAATAAAATATTTAATGGAGGAAAAAAGTATTTTCTTTCAAAAAACTATAGAAGCAATAAAAATATTATAGAAAGTTCTAAAAAAGTAATTGTGTTTAATAAAAAAAGAAATAATAAAGAAATATTATGGAACAAGGAAACAGAAGGTATAATTTCCTATAAAGCTGTTATGGATGAAAGAGAAGAAGGGGAAGATATAGCTAAGAAAATATCAGAACTTTATAATAAAGGAACAAATTATAAAGACAATATAATTCTTTATAGAACTAACATGGAATCAATGGCTATAATAGATAGTTTTATACGTAATAAAATTCCTTTTACTATGTTAGATAAAGAGTATAATTTTTTCAATCATTTTATATGTAAAGATTTATTAGCCTACTTATCATTAGCAGTTAATCCTTATGATAGAGAATCATTTATAAAGATAATAAATAAACCTTTTAGATATATAAGTAAAAGTAATTTACTTTATTTAAAGGAATATAAAATTGAGAAAGATTCATTTGACATTTTAATAGAAAAAGAAGATACTCCTCCTTTTCAAAAAAAGAAATTAAATGAATTAAAAAGAGACTTTAATTATATAAAAAAATCCTCCCTTTCTACAGCTATTCAGTTTATAATAACTGATTTAGGATATATGGATTATTTAATATCTTATGCAGAAAAATTTAAAGGAAGTATAGAAGATTTAGAAGATATATTAGAAGAATTTAAGCTCTCAGCTTCAAGTTTTAAGACAATATTAGGATTTTTTAATCATATAGATGAAGTTGGAAAAAAGATTGAAGAAAGTAAAAGAAATAAAAATGAAGATAGAATATTATTGTCAACTATTCATGGAGTTAAGGGAATGGAATTTCCTAATGTATTTATTATTAACTGTAATGAAGATACAATTCCTCATATTTCAAATGACAATA
>ONGV01000182.1 GCA_900317445.1 uncultured Eubacteriales bacterium
AATTTTACTTGATTTTCTAATTTATTTCTCACAATATTTTTTTTAGAAATCTTTTCTGGCTTTTCATAAAAGTCAATTAAATCTACCATTATATTTTTTCTATAATGTGCAAGAGAAATTCCAATTGCCCCACTTCCTGAACATAAATCACAAAGATTTAATTCTTTGTCTTTATCTATAATTTTTAAAACTTCCTCTACTAAAACCTCAGTATCACTTCTAGGAATAAGAACTCCTTCCTCTATGTAAAAATCTAATCCCATAAAATCTACTTCTCCTAAAATATATCTTACAGGCATATTTTCCATTCTTTTATTTATAAGTTTTAAAAATTCTTCTTCATCTTTTTCTTCTACCTCTTCATTACTATTTATCATTAAATAAATTTTATCTTTATTTAATACCTTTCCTAATATAAGCTGTGAATCTAATCTTGCTGTATCTATTTTTTTTGAATTAAGCATTTTAGTAGCTAAATTTAATAAAGAACCTATATTCATTCTTCCTCCTAAATACACTCTGTTTCTGAAAATTTATTTATATTTTTCTCTTCATCAATTCCTTCTGCTGCTTTTAAAGATGCTATTGCTACTTCTATTTGAAAAGCATCTGGTTCTCTTGTAGTTAATTCTTGAAGCTTTAATCCTGGATATGCAACTATTTTAGCAAGTTTACTATTATTTTTTCCAAGCCATCTTATTACCTCATAAGTTATACCTGCAACAATTGGAAGTAAAATTATTCTAAATAATATTCTTTGAATTAAATTTCCCCAACCAGTAAAAGCATATACTATTATACTTACAAACATTGTTAGAAATAAAAAGTTAGTTCCACATCTTGGATGAAATCTTGTAAATTCTTTAACATTTTCAACTGTTAATGGTTTTTCATTTTCATAACAAAATATAGTTTTATGTTCTGCACCATGGTATTGATACATTCTATTCATATCATCCATTTTTCCTATTAACCACATATATGTAATTAAAATAGCTACCTTTATAACTGCTTCTATGAAATGAAGTATTACTGTATTTTGAACAAAACCTTTAAAAAATGATGCTATAAAAGTAGGGATAACCATAAACAATACTACTGCCATTAATACCCCTATTGCAATAGAAATACTAGATATGGCATCCATTATTTTTTCTTCCCCAAACTTTTTCTCTAATTTTTCAAATTTGCTATTTACCCATTGGTCAAACTTAGATGGCTCTGAGTTTTCTTCCTCTTCATCATCAAAAAAACTTGCAGAATAATTTAATGCTTTCATACCAGATATAAGAGATTCTATTAATACAAATATTCCTCTTACAAAAGGTATATTTAAAAACTTATATTTTTTTATTATAGATTTATTTTCTTCCCTTTTAATTTCTATTTCTCCATTTGGCTTTCTTACAGCCATTGCAGTACATTTAGCGCCCTTCATCATTACGCCTTCTATAATTGCTTGGCCTCCCACATTACACTTTCTCAAAATTCTCACACACCTTTACAAATTACTTTTATTCATATATTTAAAATAACACCTTCCACATAATGATTCATATTCAATATTATCAGTGTTATCTATTGCTACTTGTTCACCAGAAAATACAAACTTTCCATTTATCTTTCGTGCATTAAAAATAGCTTTATTTCCACACTTACAAATTGTTTTCATTTCTTCTATACTATGAGCTATTAAAAGTAATCTATTACTTCCTTCAAATCCATTCATTTTAAAATCAGTTCTTAATCCATAACATATAACTGGTATATTTAGCTTTACAGCTATTTCAAATAATTCATCTATTTGAAATGTTTTAAAAAATTGAACTTCATCAACTAATATACAATGAACTTTCTTATTTATTTCTATATATTTTTTTATTAAATCAAATACATTATCCTCTTTTTTTACTATTATATCAACCTTTCTTGAAACCCCTAAACGAGATACTAAATATTCTCCCCCCTTTTCATCTATTTCAGGCTTTAGCAATAACACATTCATTCCTCTTTCTTCGTAATTATATGCAACTTGCATTAAATGTGTTGATTTTCCTGAATTCATTGCTCCATATCTAAAATATAATTTACTCATTATGTAATTCTCCTTAAGTATGATTTTTATTATAACATTATATTTTTTGCATAAAAAGATATTTTTATTTTACACATATTTTTTATTTCATACTTATATTGACTGTAATTAACTTGTATGCTATATTATAATAGTTGTTTAAATAAATTTTCGTTTTGAAGATTTTTATTGAAAGAGGTGAAATTAATGAAACAAGGCATACATCCAAATTATAACCATGAAGCAGTAGTTAAGTGTGCATGTGGAAATACTTTTGTAACAGGTTCTGTTAAAGATGAACTAAAAGTAGAAATATGCTCTAAGTGCCACCCATTCTTCACTGGTAAGCAAAAAATCGTTGATGTCGGCGGTAGAGTTGACAAATTTAATAAGAGATTTAATCTTAAGTAAGAAATTTAAGGAAAGACTTAGTCTTTCCTTTTTCTTTTCTATTTTTTCTTTTGAAAAGTTCTTATAAACTCTTCATTATTTTTAGTTTTAGATAAAATATTTATAATATTTTCAGTTATATTTTCTATATTACCATCTTTGTACATTTGTTTCCTTATAGCATATGCTACTTCTTTTTCATCCTCAGAAAGAAGTAAATCTTCTTTTCTTGTACCTGATTTATATATATCTATTGCTGGGAATATTCTTCTTTCTTGAAGCTTTCTATCTAAATGCACTTCCATATTTCCTGTACCTTTAAATTCTTCAAAAATCATATCATCCATTCTTGAACCTGTATCTACAAGTGCTGTTGCTAATATTGTTAAACTTCCACCATTTTCTATGTTTCTTGCAGCTCCAAAAAATTTCTTTGGCATTATCAATGCTGATGGGTCCAAGCCTCCAGATAGTGTTCTTCCGCTTGGAGTAACTGTTAGGTTATATGCTCTTGACAATCTAGTTAAACTATCTAATAAAATAACTACATCTTTACCTTGCTCTACAATTCTCTTTGCTCTTTCTAAAACTATTTGAGAAACCTTTGCATGGTTTTGTGGTTCTTCATCAAAAGTAGAATAGATAACTTCTCCATTTATACTTCTTTGCATATCTGTAACTTCTTCTGGTCTTTCATCAATTAAAAGAACTAATAGTACAATTTCTGGATTATTAGTTGATATACTTTGAGCTATTTTCTTTAAAAGAGTTGTTTTACCTGCTTTTGGTGGTGCTACTATTACTCCTCTTTGTCCTTTTCCAATTGGACATATTATATCCATAAGTCTTGAAGATAAATCTGAAGAACTTGTTTCTAACTTTATTCTTTCATTTGGATATATAGGTACAAGATTTTCAAAGTTTTTTCTTCCAATTGCTTTTTCAGGATGTTCTCCATTTACCTTTTCCACATATAATAAAGCTTTAAACTTTTCTCCTTCTTTAGCTTCTCTTACTTTTCCTATTATTTCATCTCCAGTTTTAAGATTAAATCTTCTTATTTGAGCTGGAGACACATATATATCTTCGCTACTTGTAAGGTAATTTTTACATCTTAAAAAACCAAAACTGTTATTTTCTAATATCTCTAATATACCTCTAGCCCCATTAGAATCATTAATCATATTTTTTAATTCTTCTTTTTTTTCAGTTTTAGATTCAATTTTATTACTTGGTATATTTTTATTTTCTGTTGATTGAACTGCTTTAGGTGCTATTTTTTCAGTAAGTATTACACCATTTTTATTTATGCTATTTATTTTTAACTTTGATATTTCTTCTATTAATTCACTTTTTTTTAATTTAGATATATTTTTAATGCCTAATTCTTTAGCTATTTCTTTAAGTTGTACTAAAGTCATACTATTATATTGTTCTTTTGTCAAAGTGATACACCTCCAAAATAGTATTTATATTTATGTAAATTTGAAATAAGTTTGGATATTATTGAAATGAATATAGAAATATTAAGAATATGTTATATTTATTATAACTTTTTATCTTTATTTTAGCAAACTTCCAAATGATTACATCTGCTAAAATCATATACTTTCTTTAGACAAATTAATTTTTAAATAAATAAGACCTTAAGTAAGGGAATTTATATCCATTACTTAATAGTCTTTTTGTTTTATTTTTGCACTTTGATACTTAAAGATAATTTTGTATTAAAAGGTGGTTGTCCATAAACTGACATTTCATATTCTATATTAAGTTTTCCACCATCTTCTCCTATTTTAACATCTAAATTATTAGTGCTAATAGCCATTTCTAACATTCCATAAGGAGTATTATATAGTACTATAGAATCCTCATCTTCTTTAAATATCATTTTTGTAGAAGTTGTTCCTTCTCTTTCTAATATTACTTGGTTTTCTTTTATTGTAAGTATTGTAGTTGTACCTTCCATTCCAGAAATTTCTGTTTCTTCATAAGTAGCTTTAAACCCATCTTCTATCTTTTCAAAACTTCCAGGAGATACTACTTCTATCATATCATCATCTTCAACATTAGCATTACTTATAACCCTTATTACTGCCTTTTTTTTCATTGTAATATAGCCTCCTAATTTTTATTGAAGTAAATACTTATTTATTTCTTCTTCAGAAGCTGGTTTTACTTTCACAGAATTTTTAAATTGCTTTCCATTAATTCCATATTTAACCTCAACTTCTTCTTCATTTTTTCCTTTTCCATATCTTGCAACTATTTTACTTATAAGTTCCTTATCCTTTTCTGTATAACTTCCACTTATTATACCTGTAGGACCATTAAATTTAGAAGCTAAAAAGACTGTATCATTTTCATCTAATAAGCTTTTTATTTGTTCCCCTTCTTCACCATTTCTTGTTACTATCAATTTTGTATTATCTTCACTTATAAAGTGTCTTCCATATTTTAATAGTTCAATTTCTTTTTCAGATAAATCTTCATTTCTTGTTAATGCATCTTTTAATCTTATTGCATAATTAGGTTCTGTAAGCTTACATCCTCCAGCTGGTGATGGGTAATCTTTTATTCCATACTTTTCAGCAAGCTCCATTTGAATTTTTCTACTTCTTCCTGATATGTTAAGTAATTTACTTCTATCAACAAGACCATTCTTTTCTATCTCTGTTGGTTCTAAGTTTAATGCACATAAAGGTCTTAAAATTTTATCTGAAAAACCAGATTCTTTTTTAACTGTATTTAATGCTTGTTTATTTTGAGACATAGGTCTTTGATTTAAAACCTCTCCTGTAATTATAAAATCAGCTTCAAATTTTTTTAAAAGTTCTCCTGCATAGTTCATCATCATAGCATGACAGTCTATACATGGATTCATGTTTTTCCCAAATCCATGCTTAGGATTTTTAACCATTTCAAAATGTTCTTTTGAAAAGTCTACAACTTCCAATCTTATTCCTATTTGTTCTGTCATTCTTTGTGCATTTTTTTCATTAAAAAAATATGATTTAAAACATATTCCTATTACATCTATTCCTTGTTCTTTTATTATTCTTGCAGCCAAAATACTATCTAATCCACCAGAAATCATCGCTAGTGCTCTAGTCATAAAATTTTCCTCCTAAAAAAATTAGTATACAAGGTATAGTTTATGATTATTATTATTTTTTATCAAGAGATTTTTTAATTTACAATAAATTGCTTTGTTCAAATTATCTATATTAGCTTTTATTCTTAATTTATTGTTTATTTTATAAAATAAACCTTTAAATCACAACTATAACTTTTTTATTTTTCCTTAACAATATCTTTAAAAATTTCTACCACTTTGAACTTAATTTTTATTTCATCAGAATCCTTTTCTTCTTCATTTGTTTTTTTATCATTTATTTTACTATCTTTTTTTAAAATTTCTTTTTTTTCTTCTATAACTTTGTCTAATTCCTCTTTACTTTTTTCTTCTTCTACCTGACCTTTAGTAACATCTGTAAAGCATAATGGTGGAAACATAACACACCACCAATTATGTCCTTTACCATTTCCTATTATTATTCTAAAAGCTTCATATTCTCCTTGAGGTAAGACTATATTTCCATAAGATTTTTCTGGAAAATTTTCATATCCTAATTCAGTTTTTACACTATAATTAAAGCCATTTTCTTTTATTACTTTATTAGCTATTTCTTTAACATAATCCTCTTGTTCCATTAATACTTTTCTTGATTCTTCTAAGGATTTAGAATCTTTTAAATAAGAATATAAATAGCTAATAACTTCATCTTTTACTTTTAATTTTAAATTTTGGTCCTCTTCATTATCACTATTAGCTAATACATGAAATCTTATTAATGAATTTTTCACATCATCATATTTATACACAGTTTCTATTGGACTATTATAATTTTTTGCATATACTCCAATAGAAGTTATTATTAATATTATACTTAAAATACTTATTATTTTTTTCATAATAAAAACCCCCTTGTAGTTAAAATTCTTTCCACAAAAAAGGTTTTTATTCATAAAAATATTTATTTTTTTATATAGTTCTAGTTATAAAAACATCTGCATATTTTTCTTTCATTTTATCATAACACTTTTGAGCCTTAGTCATGTCATCAAAGAATCCAAAAACACTTGGCCCACTGCCACTCATAAGAGCTCCAACTGAACCTAAAGATACCATTTCTTCTTTTAATCCTATTAAACTTTTATATTTTCTTAATGTTACATTCTCTAATAAATTTTTCATATTGTTTGAAACAAATTTTAAATCATCTTGTTCCATTTTTTCAATTATATTATTAGTAGCAGGATGAATCCTTACTTTTTCTAAATCAAATGCCTTATATACTTCTTTAGTAGATACTCCAAAAGGTGGCTTTACTAAAATTAAAATTTGATTTTTAAAAGGCTTTAATTTAGTAATTTTTTCACCTATTCCTTCACAAAGAGCTGTTCCTCCAACAATACAATAAGGAACATCTGCACCTAATTTAACTCCAAGTTTCATTAAATCATCATCAGATGCATTAATATTAAATATTTTATTCATCATTTTAAGAACTGTTGCACAATCTGTACTTCCACCTGCAAGACCTGCCGCTACAGGTATATTTTTTTCTATATATATTTCCACCCCAGAATTTATATTATAAGTATCCATAAATAATTTTGCTGCTTTATAAGCTAAATTTCTTTCATCTGTAGGAACATATTCTTTATTACAATTTATTTTTATTCCATAGTTTATTTTTTTTATTTTTATTGTGTCATATAAATCAATAGTTTGCATTATCATTTTTAATAAATGATATCCATCATCTCTTTTTCCTACAACATCTAAAACTATATTAATTTTCGCATAAGCTTTTTGTTCCATTTTTCCCAAACCTCTCTTAATATTAACATCAAGCTAATTGTATCATAGTAAAAAAAAATATAAAAGAAAAAGCGATTTTATATGACTACTAATATTATTTTTTCATATACTTTTTTAAAGCAACATATATAATTTTCTTTTCTATATACTTGCCAAATTATCTTTTATTGTTTCTATTTTATATTGATTTATTACATCAATTAAAGGTTCTAATTTTTCATAAAATACAATTATTATATCTCCCTTTACTGATGTTTTTAACGCTTCTTTCAATGCTTCTTTCTCATCTAGTATAATCTTATAGAATTTTTTTTCTTTAGATAAAAGTACTCCCTTTTCTAAAAGCTTTGCTATTTCTTCTTTTTTTCTTCCCCTTTTATCTTTATCTTCTTTTATATAAATTCTATCAATATATTCACCACATAACTTTCCTACATTTAATGCCATATTATCATTTCTATCTCCTGGAATACCTATTACTCCTGTTATTCTTTTTTCCTTTATCTTCTTTAAAGATTTTAAAACAGCTCTGTATCCCTCTATATTATGTCCATAGTCAAGTATAACTTTTACTCCATTTAAATCATAAATATTAAATCTTCCAAGATTGCAATTTTCATTAAGCTTAAAAGTCTTAAATCCTTTTGCTATCATACAATAATCAACTTTCATTCCAACTAATGCTCCACAGGCTGCCATAATATTTTGTATATTAAATTCTAAAACACCACTTAATGTTAAAGGCATATTTTTTATTCCTATAATCTTATATTCTCTTTTATTATTACTAGCACATAAATAATTTTCATCAATATATATAGCTATTTCTCCTTCACTTATAGCTTTTTTTATTAATTCATTTTCCTTATTCATTGAAAAGAAGATTTTTTTGTTTTTTATTCTATTAAGTATTTTTAAGCTCCATTCATCATCTGCATTAATAACAACATATCCTTCTTCTTTTACAGCTTCTCCTACAAGTGCTTTTACTTTACTTAGCTCTTCCATATCTTCTATTCCGTCTACACCAATATGGTCTTCTGTAATATTAGTTATAACTGCTACATCAGCCACATCATAAGCTAATCCATTTCTTATCATTCCACCTCTTGCAGTTTCTAACACAGCTACCTCTACATCCTTATTTAGTAATACAGTTTTTGCACTATAGTATCCTGAATTATCTCCAGTTTGTATACATTCTCCATCAATATATGTTCCTTCTGTAGAAGTCATTCCTACTTTATAACCCATTGATTTTAGAACATGTGCTATAAGTCTAGTTGTTGTAGTTTTGCCATTAGTTCCTGTTATTGAAACTATAGGAATATTATATGGAACTCCATTATACTGAAGATTTAATATAGCTTCTCCTACATCACGGATTTTCCCAGCTGAAGGATAATGATGCATTCTTATACCTGGTGCTGCATTAATTTCCATAATAACTCCATTTTCATATAAGGACTTTTTAATGTCTGTTGTTTTTATATCTATTCCACAAATATCAAGCCCTATAGTTTTAGCTGCTCTAATGCATATTCTTTTATTTTCTTCTGATATTTCATCTGTACAATCTATAGCTATTCCACCTGTAGATAAATTAGCATTTTCTCTTAATTTTATCTTTTGGTCTTTTTCTGGTATGCTTAAAAGATTCATGTTTTGTTTTTCTAAAAATTTTAATAGTTCTTCATCTATTTTTATTTTAGTTAATGGTTTTTCATGGTCATATCCTCTATTATTATCAGAATTTAATATTCTAATTAAATTTTTTATATTATTTTTTCCATCACCTATAATAAATGGTGGAATTCTTAATGATACTGCAACAATATTATTATTTACTACACAAACTCTATAATCATTTCCCTCAACATATCTTTCTATCATAAGGTCATTATGACTATTTTTTAATTGATTATAAGCTTTTATAAGTTCTTTATCTGAATTTAAATTTAAGGCTACTCCATTTCCCTTACTTCCAAATCTAGGCTTTATAACAAGGGGATATCCTATTTTCTCCCCCTCTTTTAACAAAGAAATTACATTATATATTTTTGCGCCCTTTGCTATGGGTATATTTTGTTGCATTAAAAGTTCTTTTGTTAATATCTTATCTGAGGCTATATCTGTAGCAACACAACTTGTATTTGCCCCTATAGTTGCTTCAATTATTCTTCCTTGCTTTCCATATCCTATTTGATAAAAACCACTATCTCCAATTTCAAATACAGGAAGATTATATCTTAAAGCTGCATCCTTTATAGCACTGGTACTTGGTCCCATAGTTTCATTATTTAAAATTTCTGTTAATAACTTTATTCTTTTATTAAAATCAAATTTTATACCCTTTATTAAAGAATTAATTATATCTATTGCTAATCTTGCACTTTCAATTCCTACACCTTTATATTCATATTGAAATATTATATAGTAAAAATCTCCTTTAATTTCTCTAGACTTACCATAAGCTACATCTATTCCTAATTTATTTTGAATTGCTAGTATAATATGCTCACATATGTGTGCTAAGTATGTGCCTTCTTTTAGTCTTTTTACAAAGCCACCCTCTTCATCTATTCCACATCTATGAGTTCTTAATTCAGGAAGTATTTCTAGTAATCCTTCGTTAAAGCCTTTTATATCTTTACTTGGCACCTCTGAATATCCACATAAATCTACATCTAATCTTATACACTTTTTATGAGAATATATATTCCTTCCTTCAAATATTTTTTGATTTTTTATCTTCATTTTCTAAAATTTCCTCCTCGAAAGGTTCCTTTTTTACAAGACTAAATCTATTTCCATTTTTCAATACATGTAATTTTACATTATATATACTTAATACTTCTTCACTATTTTGTTCTGATACATTTGTATATGATATTTCACTTCCATTTATAAAATAAACTGCTCCTTCACCTATAACTAATATTTCTCCTTCTTTATTAACTACAATAGCTGTATTTTCATCTATTCCTATACCTAATATTTCTGGATTTTGTGCTACTCCTGAAAGTAATCTTCCAATTCTTCCTCTTTGGTCAAAGTGTTGGTCTATAATAACATTTTTTATAATCCCTAAACCTGGAGACATTTCTAATGTACATTTTTTGGGAGCTTCTTTATTACTTCCATCAATAATCATAGTATCACTCATAACTGAGGCCCCTGCTGATGTTCCAACAATATATATTCCTTTATCACATATTTCTTTTAAAGCAGAATAAATTGGTGAACCTCCTAATAAACTTGTAATTTTAAGTTGATCTCCACCAGTAAAAAATATTAAAGACGCCTTTTTTATTAAAGATATATTTTCTTTTTTATAGGCATCCTTTCTTTTGCTTATATCTAATATTTCTATATGTTTTACTCCAATTTCTCCAAAAGCTTTTTTATATTTTCTAGCTGCTTCTTCAGGATATTCTGTAGCTACTGTGGCTACTATTAAAGTATCATTATCTTTATTTATGCAATCACATACTCTGTTAAGTATTTCTTTTTTACCTTCTTTATCCTCTGCTCCTCCTATAATTATTAAATTTCCACTTAATTTAGTATTCATTTTTCTCACCTCATATTATGCATTTTTTATTGTTTCCACTAATTCAATAAATTATTCATGGCTTTAAATAAAAAAAGTTGCTACAAAAAGAAATATTAATAAATTTCTCTTTGTAACAACTAAAATATAATTTCTTATTTAAAATATAGCTCTTCCTGGAATTATAAGTTTTTCTCCTGGATATATAATGTCTGGATTTTCTATTGAATTTAATTGTACTAATTCTTCAACAGTTGTTTTATATTTTTTTGCTAAATTCCATAATGTATCATTTTTATTAACAATGTAAATTGTAACACTTGAATTTTTATCTATATTTTCATTTTCACCTTCTACAGCATCTGAAATAAAAAACTTTTTCTCTTCATAAAAAACTTTAGCTAAGGTTGATAATGTTACTTTAACAGATATAGTATTAGCTTCTATAAAAGCCTCTATATCTTCCACGTCACATTTTACAATAGATTTCATTTCTTCTCTTACTCCAAGCATTTCCATAGCAACAGTAAATGGTATTTCTCCATTTACAGCATGAAATAAAGCTTCTTCATCAAAGGTTCTATATACTATATTAAGATTAATTTTTCCATTTAAAATTATTCTATCATTAGCTATAGTTTTTTCTATAGCTATGGTTCTACCTGTTACCCCTATTATATGTTCTGGCTTTAAATCCCCTTCTTTTAAATTTAAATTATCCTTTATAATATTTTCTGAGCATTGTATTCCATGTACAATTCCTATTTCATATTCATTTTTTTTCAATTCTAATGGAAATATTGGAGAATATGCATCCTCTATAACATCTATACTTTGACTTGAAAATATTTTTACATTTGCTCTTACTAAAAATTCTATATTAATTATTCTAGTTTCTCCTAAATCATCATCTTCTAATCCAATATCTTTATTTTCAATTTCATAAGAAATTGTAGAATTCATTTCAGGCATTACTCCTACAATTTCTTCTTCTTTTGATATATATACATCATCTTCTAATGAAATTAATTCTTGAGACTCCATACCAAGATAAATAATATTTACTTTACAATAGCAACCTAAATATATCTTATCCTCAGCTAATTTTATCTCCTTTTTGTGTATATTCATTGTAACTTGAAGTATTCTTTCTATTTGAGGTTTATCCATACTTATTCTAATCATAGATTTTCCAATTAACTCTACTTCTTTATTAGATGTTAATCTACTTATTGATTCACTTTTCTTTAAAACTTGAACCTGATTACTACATTCAATATCTTTTACATAATCAAAATCAACATCTTTGTAAAGTTCCCAATTTAACTTTACAATTCCTTCAATAGATATCTTTCTTTCATTAATAATTTTTGCTTCAATATGTTCAACTTTACATTCAACTTCACAAATCACCTTATGTTCATCTTCTTCTATATTTAAATAGCTTGTGAAGTTTTCAGAATAATTTACAGAATTTATACTAGAGTTATCCTCTCTTGGAATATATAATACTGTGTATTCAATTCTCCCTTCAATAATAACCTTATCTCCTGATATTTCTTTATTAGTTACTATAGTATTTCCTTCTATATTTAATAATTCTTTCACATCAGGATGTGTATCTGGAATAACATATTCATCCTTTAAAGCAGTGTTTGAATTATTTTCTTTTAACAACTGCTGAAAATGTATATTTTCTTTTATTATATCCATACTAGCCATATTGCTCCTCCTATATAATATCTATTAATTATTATATAGTTTTAATATTCCAATTATTACAATATAAATTAATTTTATTTTTTCTGTAAATTTTGTTGACAATTAGGCTAATTTGTCGTATATTTAAAGTGGTTATTGACCATATAACCTCTCATAAATTCTCAATACCCTTTTATACCATAGTTGAAAGATGGATACCCACCATCTTTCTCTTTTTTTATGTAAAAAAATAAACTTCGATTAAAAGAAATCGAAGTTTATTTTTAGTTTGGAAAAACTAATTGAACTGTATTTGTTAATACATCTGAATAGCTATATGTTACTGTTCTTTTATTGTCCTTATCCAATCTTATAACAAATATACTTGGATAGATACTTTCTAGTACTCCATCATTTACGAGTATTTTTTTTCTTCCTCCATTAGCTTTTAAAGTAACCTTTTCTCCTAAGTGAGTTTCTATGTCTTTTTTTATATTGGCAATAGTTTTCATAAACATATCATTACCAAAATCCTTTCTTTTGGTAATTTCCTCCTCTCATAATTACTTTTATATAAATATTTTCAAAGCCTCTCTCACAAAAAATTATATATCAAATTCTATTTTAAGTCAAGTAAAATTTCTATTTTATCATCATAGCATATACTTGTCAATATAATTTTAATTTTTTTGTAACATTCTTTTATATTATAACTATTTTTTTATTTTTTATTCAAAAAGTTCCTATAAAAATAAAAAGCAGAATAAATTTTATTATTTTTTTCCAAATTTTCAAAAATAAAATTTAGAAAAAATAATATATTTAATCTGCTTTAAATATTAGATATATGAAGATTTTGGATAGCCTTCTCTATACTTTCCTCTTGTTTGAAGTCCTCCAATTCCTTTTATTCCTGTAATAGTACTATCTATTACATCAGTAATTGAAACCACTTCATCAATTCTTGTATATGCTATTTTTTCACATATAAATACTGGATCTAAGCAATGTATAAGAACTCTACTTGGACTAGAAGCGAAATTTGCTCCATAATCTAATAAACATTCATAACAACTTTGACAAGCTCCTGCAAATATAACTAATTCATCATAACTTCCATTATAATTTCTTAATGCCTTTACTGATTCAATATAATATCTTGAATTTCTATAGCAATTTAAGTCTAAATAATCATTTGTCCTTTTTAACACTCCATCATGACCAGTTAAAACAACTATATCAGGTTTTACTTCTTTTACAAGGTCAACTATGACCTTTGGTTGTTCTTTTTCTGGTATTGCTTTTCCAACAGCATCAAGATGAAGTTGTTTATATACCTTTAAACAAGTTTCCATATATTCACTATCTCCATCTACATGAAGAATCCTTCCAGGTCTTCCAAACATAAGCTCATTTTTTGCTTCTGGCTTATTATTGCTTTTTCTTCTTGTATTTAAAAGTTCTCCACGAACTGAAATTGCTCTATTGATAGCACTTTTAACTCTACTGTTAAGTATTTTTTCCTGCTCTCCAACATAGTTTTCTTTAACTTCTTCTAAATCATCTTCTTTAGAATCTGCTATTATTCTTATACTTATTCCTTTTAATATATATTTTTTTTCTCCTTCTTCCTCTTTAATATCCATTATTTTAAAGGTAATATCCATATCATAAGACTTTCTAACAACTAAATCACCTATTTTCATCTTTTTTTGTTAAGCTTTTTTACTAAGCATAACAATGTTCACCTCATATTTACATTGTTATTAATATATTATGATTAATTTTCTTTTCAGTTCCATGCTATTAAAAACTAGGCACCTATGCTAAATTATATTCTTTACCAAATTTATCAAGAAAATCTAAATATTTTTCCTTTTCATCTATTATTGCCTTAAGTTTTCCTGCAAAAGTATTTTGTCCCCAATTTACCTCATTATAATAATACCTATTAGCAAGTCTCCAGTATCTTTGTGGAAATTGAAGATATGCATATAAAACTTTATATTCTTCTTTATTAAGCTTTGATACAGATTGATAAGCCTCTAATATATCTTTTGCAAAATTAATATCCCAATCTACTCTTTTTAAAACCTTTATCATAAAATTTGATATATCAAAGGTTCTTACTTCCCTTTTACAATAATCAAAATCAATAACATTTACATTGTTATTATCATCTAATATTATATTATGATAAGTATAATCATGATGGCATAAACCCTTTTCCTTTTCTGCCTCTGCACATAATTCATAATAAGAAGAGTCATTTAATGTCTGTAATGCTTTTTTTGCCATTTCCTTATAAAATTCCATTGATTTTAAATATAATAAATCAAAATCTTTTTTATTTCCTTTTTTTCTTATCATATCCTTCATCTTATCTAATGACTTTATTCTTTTTTCCATAAGATGAGGCCATCTTCCTAAATCACTTTTTAATTTAGAATTTTCTGGTGGGTCATATCCTTTTGATGCT
>ONGV01000124.1 GCA_900317445.1 uncultured Eubacteriales bacterium
ACATATGAGAATGAAACAAATCCTATTGCATTTTTATTTCCAGAAACAGTTGTTTTTATATTACCTGAACCATCTGCTATTGTTGCATCTGCTACTAATTCTTCTGATTTATAACCAACAATTTCTTGGAAAGCATCTCTTGTTCCTGAACCATCTTCTCTTGAAACTACTACTATTTGACCATTTTCTCCACCAACATCTTTCCAGTTAGTTATCTTTCCTGTATATATATCTTTTAATTGGTCTAAAGTTAAAGTTTTTACCTTGTTTTCAGTATTTACTATTACAGCTATTCCATCATATGCTATTGCTGTACCACTAACTCCACTTGATTTTTCTTCATCCTTTAAATCTCTTGAAGACATTCCTAATTCAGCAACTCCATTTATAGTATCTTTTATTCCTGCTGATGAACCTACTTGATTTATTTCTATTGATACATTTTCATTTTTTGCTTCATATGCCTTAGCTACTTTTTCCATTAATGGCCCTACAGAAGTTGATCCTGAAACTGCTATTGTTACTTCTTGATTTCCTTTATTAGATGATGCTGAATTTGTTGAAGCATCTGAGCTACTATCTCCACAACCAGCTAAAGCTCCTCCCATCATAGCCACCATTAATCCACTCATTATTAATTTTAAAGTTCTTTTTTTCATTATTATTCCTCCAAACATTATATATGTTTTTTTCTTTTATTTATTTTCTTGAACAATTTAATAATATGCCGTGAAAGTTAAAGTAATATTACCCTATTGTTAATTAATATTAGAAAAATATTAATTAAATTTAACATTATTTATTGTAATCTTTACCATTCTTTAACAATTAAATTTTTGTAAAAAAAAGTGTGAATTATTAATTAATAATTCACACTTAAAAACTATTATATATTTTTTATTGTAACTGTAAAAATAGAACCTTTATTTAATTCACTTTCTATACTTATTTCTCCATTAAATATTTTAACAATATGTTTTACTATTGCAAGACCAAGACCTGTTCCTCCACCTTTTCGTGATTTATCAACTCTATAAAATCTTTCAAATATTCTTGGAATATCTTCTTTAGGAATTCCTATTCCATTATCCTCTACTTGAAGTATATAATCACCTTTTTTAATAAAACTTCTAACCTTTACTGTTGACCCTTCATTAGAATATTTTATTCCATTTTCCACAAGGTTTAAAACTAATTGAAGAAATTTATCCTTATCTCCATGAAGTTTTATATCTCTTTCACTTTTTTCTATTATTAATGAAATGTTTTTATTTTCTGCCATATTCTTTACAATACTAATAACTTCATCTATTACTATATAAGGCATAAAATCTTCATCATCTGTTGTTGTTGAACTTTCAATTTTAGAAAGTACAAGTATATCACTTATAAGTCTACTTAACCTTTCAGCCTCATTATCAATAATATCTAAGAATTTTTCTCTTGTTTTTTCATCTTCAACATATTTTAATGTTTCTGCAAAACCTTTTATAGATGTTAATGGTGTTTTTAATTCATGAGTTACATTTGCCACAAACTGACTTCTCATATTTTCAAGTCTTTTTATATCTGAAATATCCTGAACAGCAATAACCTTACCAATCTTTTCACGACCACTTAATATAAAAGCTTTCTTTATTTTAAGTTCTCTTTCTGCTGGGTGAAGAATCTTTATTTCTTTTGATATTTCTTCTTCTTCATTTAGAAAATAATTTATATCAAAATCTTCAATATAATCATATATTTTTTCCCCAGTAATATCATCTTTAATACCAAATATTCTTTTTGCATATGGATTAATAATAATTATATTATTATCTAAATCAACAGCTATTACTCCACTTTCCATAGATTTAACAATAGACTCAAGTCTATTTTGTTTATCCATAACCTCATTTATTTTAATTTGAAGTTGGTCTGCCATATTATTAAATGTTTTTCCTAAAGTTCCTAATTCATCATTAGTTTTTGCTTTAGCTCTAATATGAAGGTCTCCTCTTGCTATTCTACTTGTTACTTCTTCAAGTTCATTTACTGGTTTCATTATTGTCCTTACAAGTTTCATTGAAATTATAAAAGTAAATACAAATATTAATATACCTATTATAAAGGAATATCCAAGCTTATAAAAATTAAAATAACTTGCACTTTTAAAGGATATTGAAAGTCTTAATATATTTCCATTATCAAGCTTTTTTGCATAATATACTAACTTTTCATTATCTGTAGTACTATTTCTTACAGCATAAGCTTCTCCATCTTTTAATGCTTCCTTTACTTCTATTCTGTTTAAATGATTTTCATCAACCTCTCCTAAAGTATCATAAATAACTTGTCCATCTGAATTTATATATGTACATCTAATAGTTGTATTATTCAGTTTAATTCCTTTTACTTCATTTACATCTTCATAGTTATTTCTTACTATATATTCAGCATAATTTTTTAAATTACTTTTAACCTTTCTCATATTTTCCACATTAAATATTGTTAAAAATGAAGTAGTAGCTAATACTAAAGAGAAAATTATGGTTATTACTATTGTTATTATTATCTTTTTCTTCATATTAATTATTATCTGAACTAAATCTATAGCCCACTCCTCTTATGGTTTCAATAAATTTAGGATTTTTATCATCTTTTTCAATTTTCTTTCTAAGATATCTTATATGAACATCTACTGTTCTTGTTTCCCCTATATATTCATAGCCCCACACTTTATCTAATAAAGTTTCTCTTTGAAGAATTTTTCCTCTATTTTTTATTAAAATCTCTAAAAGTTCAAATTCTTTAAGAGTCATATCTACCTTTTCTCCATTAACTTTTACTTCATGACGTTCAAAATTAACATTAAGATGACCACTTTCAAATACATTTATCTCTTCTGCTTTAACATTTGCACTTCTCCTAAGCACAGCTTTTACCCTTGCAAGAAGCTCTCTTATTGAAAAAGGTTTTGTTATATAATCATCTGCTCCAAGTTCTAAACCTAATATTTTATCAAATTCTTCTCCCTTTGCAGTAAGCATAATAATTGCTGTTTTTCTAGTTTCAGTATTTCTTTTTATTTCTTTGCATACATCAAAACCATCCATGCCTGGAAGCATTAAGTCTAAAAGTACTAAATCAGGTTTATTCTCTTTTGCTAAACTAATAGCATCATTACCATTATTTGCAGTAATTACTTTATATCCTGTATTTTCTAAATTAAATTTTAATAATTCTACAATATGTTCTTCATCATCTACAACTAAAACTTTTCCCTCAGCCATTTATTTTTCTCCCCTTTAATTTAAAATTACAAAAGAAAACATTCTTCCATAAAGTCCCTTTGATTTTCTATAAGAATGTAACTTTATTTCTTCAGTACAATGAGTACATAAAGGTAATGAATAAATATTTTCTTCTTTTATCCCTGAATCTCTAATATCTTTTAATATACATTCTTCCATACTTAAATTTCTTCCCTTAAAAAGTAAATCTTTATCTATATTTTTTTCTTCAATAAACTTTTCTTTTAATTCTTCAGATACCTCATAGCAACACTGTCTTATGTGAGCACCTATATAAGCTTTAATATCTTCTGCTTTAGAGCCATAAGTGCTTTCAAGTTTTTTTATTGTTTTTAAAGTAATTGACTTAAATGTTCCTTTCCAGCCACTATGTATTGCTGCAGAAACCTGATTTTTTTCATCAACTAATATTATAGGAACACAATCAGCAGTAAAAACTCCAATAGCAATATTTTTTAAAT
>ONGV01000322.1 GCA_900317445.1 uncultured Eubacteriales bacterium
CTTAAGATTTTATCATAATCACAAGGAATATCTCTACCCTTAAGTTCTAAAAATCTTCTATTTGCCCTTTCTTCAGCTGTGGCTGTTAAGAAAAACTTAAAAGGAGCCTCCTTTAATACAACTGTTCCAATGTCTCTACCATCCATTATAACATTAAATTTTTTTGACATTTCCCTTTGAAGCTTTACTAATTTTTCTCTTACTTCTTTTATTTTTGCATATTCAGAAACTATAGAGCTTATTTCTGGTACAGTAATCTTATCTTGAACGTTTTCTCCATTTAATATAAGATCATCTTCTTTAAATTCCATCTTCATAGTTTCTATTAAACTACATATTTTTTCTATGTCAGAAGGAGCTAAATTATTCTCCTTAGCTTTTAAAGCTACTGCCCTATACATAGCACCTGTATTTATGTACATTAAATTAAATTCTTTAGAAACCAGTTTAGCTATGGTACTTTTTCCCGCTCCTGCCGGTCCATCAATTGCTACTGAAAAATTCACGGTTATACCACCTTTCACTATATTTTAGTAAAATCCACTATAATATCTATTATATAGTTTTTTTTCTTCTCATACAAGCTAAATATTTGAGCCGGCCACAAAGCCAGTTGAAAGTGCTATTTGTACATTATATCCTCCAGTAAAGGCATCAACATCGATAACCTCTCCTGCAAAGGATAAATTATTAATAAGCTTTGACTTCATAGTAGATGGGTCTATTTCCTTTGTATCCACTCCTCCAGAGGTTACAATAGCTTCTGTAAGACTTCTAAGTCCTGATATTTTCATTGATAAATTTTTTATAAGATTTACTAAAGTTTTTCTTTCTTCCTTAGTTATTTCATTTACCTTTTTGTTTTCTGAAATATTACTCATCTTTATTATTACAGGAATAAGTTTTTTTGGAAGAAGCTCATCTAAAGAATTTTTAAAATCTTTATTTATATATTTTTGAAAATCCCTTTGAACTCTTTTATCAAGTTCTTGAATTTCTAAAGCTGGTTTTAAATCTATTGTAAGAGTATACTCTTCTCCTTCTTTTATAAATCTACTTCCACTTAAAATTAAAGGTCCTGATACTCCAAAATGAGTAAATATCATTTCTCCCTGTTCTTTATAAACAGCTTTTTTCCCTTTCTTTATTGTAACAGAAACATTTTTTAAAGATAATCCCATAAGGCTTTTTACCCATTCATCTTCAATTTCTATTGGAACTAAGGAAGGCTTTAAACTAATTATATTATGTCCTCCCTTTTTAGCATACCTTTGACCATCTCCAGTAGAGCCTGTTGATGGATAGGAAGCTCCTCCTGTTGCTATTATATAATAATCACCTTTAAGACTTTTAGAATTATTTATTATAATTTCTTTAATGCTTTTATTTTCAAAAATTACATCTGTCACCTTACTATTAAGCCTTATTTCTACATTAGATTCTTTAAGGCCTTTTAAAAGTCCTTTTATAATATCTGAAGACTTATCTGACTTTGGAAAAACTCTATCCCCTCTTTCTACCTTTAATGAAATGCCCTGTTTTTCAAAAAACTCCATTGTATTTTCATTAGTAAAGGTATATAAAGAACTATATAAAAAATAAGGATTTCCAGGAATAAACTGAAAGAACTCAGAAATATCCTTTGCATTAGTTACATTACATCTTCCTTTTCCAGTAATAAATAACTTTTTCCCAATTCTATCGTTTCCATCTAATAAAATAACTTCATGTTTTTTCCCAGCTTCTATAGCTGCCATCATTCCAGCAGGACCTGCTCCAATTACTATTACCCTACTCACTAAACTTCCTCCTAAACCTTATACTAATTAATTATTTTACTATATAAGAAAGAAAATTTAAAGAATAATTAAAAAACTTTTTATTCTATAATTATCTTTTTTTCATAGGTCAAATATGTTATTAAAAAAAATCAAAACCTAATAATACTAAGGCTATAGTAAGTTTGCATTACTTTATTCTTAGGTATATAATTTTAATAAATAATTTTATTTTAAGGAGAGTAAATTTAATGAATTTAAGTAGAAATGATTTATGCTGGTGTGGAAGCAATAAAAAATATAAAAAATGCCACTTAGAAATTGATGAAAAAATTGCACATTTTAAATCTCAAGGATGTATTGTTCCTAGCAGAAACCTTATTAAAACTAAGGAACAAATTGAAGGGATAAAAAGAAGTGCAAAAATAAATACAGCAGTTTTAGATTTAGTTGCCAAAAATATTAAAGCTGGAATGTCAACTGAAGAAATAAATACTTTAGTTTATGATTATACAATATCTCAAGGTGCTATACCTGCCCCTCTTAATTATGAAGGTTTCCCAAAAAGCGTATGTACATCTATAAATGATGAAGTATGTCATGGTATTCCTGATAAAAATATAATTCTTAAAGATGGAGATATTATTAACGTAGATGTTTCTACAATATATGAAGGATATTTTTCAGATGCTTCAAGAATGTTTAAAATAGGAAATGTAAATCCTGAAATGAATAAATTAGTTGATGTTGCTAAGGAATGTTTAAATTTAGGCTTTAGAGCAGCAAAACCATGGGGATTTTTAGGGGATATTGCAGAAGCTGTTCAAACTCATGCAGAAGCAAATGGATACTCTGTAGTAAGAGAATTTGGTGGACATGGAGTTGGCTTAGAGTTCCATGAAGACCCTTTTGTTGCACATGTAGGTAAAAAAGGTACAGATATGCTTTTAGTTCCTGGTATGGTATTTACAATAGAACCTATGATTAATATGGGAGACCCTGAAATATTTATAGATGCAGATAATGACTGGACAGTTCTTACTGAAGATGGTTATCCATCAGCACAATGGGAATATACAGTTTTAATAACAGAAACTGGAGCTGAAATTTTAACTCACTAATAAATAGACCTATTTTTAATGTACTTTTTCATTAAAAAATCTATATTCAATATATATTCCTATGGGTATATGCTATAAAAAGAAGAGGTTAATAATCAATTAAACCTCTTCTAAGTAATATTATCTATTAGCAAATTTTAAATTAGCTATTTCAAAAGAATTATTTCTTGTAACATTTTGGATTTTTATCACTTTGCTATCTAATAATGTTATTCCTTAATTTATTTCTGTAATATCTTCTTTTGTTTCTGCAACTGCATTATATAATGTATCTATTTTTTTATCTATTGCTTTAACATCTGTCTTTAATTCTTTTACATCTGTTTCAATTTTATCAAATCTTTTATTGGTTTCTTTTTGACCCATCTTTAACTCATTAATATTTTCTGCCATGCCTTGTAATAATTCTAATATTTCTTTATCCATAGTGCATTGTTGATACTATTGTTACTTGTAGTTGTGCTTGTAATAATTCTAATATTTCTTTACCCATAGTTATCACGCTCCTTATAATATCTATATAATATCATCTTTTAATATATTGCTTCAATATTTGTTAAATGTTTTTCTTAATATAATAAATAATATTGTTTTATTTTTTATATTAATATTTATAAATATAATTTAATCATAAATTTCAAACCTCTTTTTAAAGTCTATGTTAATTTGTAATAGTTCAGAAAATGGGACTATATCTTTTTTAGCTTTTTCAATATTACATTCATTTGACCACAAAAAAGGATAAATAAGAATTCCCTCATTAAATTTAACTTTTTTAATGTCCTCTTGAAAAGTTGACCATTTATATGATTTATAAAATTCATCTATTCTTTCACTTGTTACAAACTTTATAAACTCTTTATAAGTAATATCTAAATCCTCCCATTCTAATGTATCTGGTGCAAAATATAAAATATTATTTTTCTCCTTATTTAATGAAAAAAGTCCTCCAAATATGTCATTTCCTATAATAATTATATTATCATCAAAATATTTTTTTAATTCTAAATTGTATTTGTAGATATTATAAGAATTTTCTTCATCTCCACTTCCAAATAAACGTATATAATTTTCAATAAAAATTCCTCCAGTATTAATTATTACTTGTCCTAATACAGAATTTTCATTAATGTTAAGATTATTTAAAGAATTATTATAATTAGAGCTTAAAATCTTAATATTTTTTGTAGAGCTTTTTAATATACTTTTAATTTCATTCCATATTAACATATTTTCTTCTCCTTAATTATTCACCTTTCTTAAATTAAAAATCATATTTAATTATCTTTACTTCCTTTTGAGGATTTAAATTATTTTCCCACCATATTTTTTGTTCTAGCCCTCCAATATTAATTCCCAAAAATTGAGGGTCAATAAAAATATACTGTTCACTACTTAGTTTAATTAATAATACATCAGTTATTATATAGTTTTTTATATTATCTAAATTGTAAAAATATACTGATTCAAATTTTTTTCTTTTTGAAAGAGGATTTATAAAGATAAATTCACTAATTCTTATAGTACTATCCACCACATCTTTAAAAAAATTTTTTTCTGGTATTGACTTTTTAATCTCAATTTTTAACTTAGAATAAGACTCTATTGCTTCAATTTCTAAAAAATATTCTCCTATTTCTAAATAAATAAAATTATTATTAACAATAAATTCTCTACTATCATCATCAAAAATTCCTATTAAATATATATCATCTAATTCACTTTCCTTAAAAATTTTTATTATTTTATTAATCATAAACTTTCTCCTTATATATGTTATATTCTTATTATACTATATTTTTCCATTACATCTTAATACTAAAGACTAAAAACACCTATATTTGATATACATATTCTTTTATATTATAATAAAAACTAGAGTTTAACTTTTAACTTACTAATTTTATTTTTTGCAAGGAGATTAAATGTTTACTTATTCATTTACTATTTGGATTTTTATTTTTTATATATACTGTTTTTTAGGTTGGATAATTGAATCTTCTATTGTGTCTATTAGGACAAAAAAGCTTGTTAA
>ONGV01000196.1 GCA_900317445.1 uncultured Eubacteriales bacterium
GCTGAAAAGATTTGTACTTACTATGAACAATTAGCTGAGTCATACATAATTAGTGGAAAATATGAAAAAGGTGAAGCATATATAGATGAAGCATTAAAATATACAGAAAAATATAATTTAGAATATAAAAAAGCAAGATGTTATTTTTTAAGAGCAGAAATTAATATGAATAAAGAAGAATTTGCAACAGCTCAACAATTATTAATGTCTGCAAATGTTATATTTATAAAAAATAATAAATATGAAGAAATAATAAAAAGTTTTTTAAATTTAGCTAAAATTACATTAAAGCTTAAAGCATATCATTCAGCAAGTAGCTATTTAAAACAAGCTGATAAAGTTTATACTGATAACAACATTGGAAATGATTTCTTGCTAGGAGAAATTTATTATAATATGGCAAAAGTTCTATTTACTATAGAACAAACAGAGGAAGCTAGAAAATATACAAATTTAGCTAGAAATAAATTTAATGAAATTCAAAATAAAGAACAATATGCAAGTAGCCTTATTTCTTTATCAGATGAATATAATAAAAAAGATGATTCAGTAAATGCTATAAAATATTCTACAAAAGCCCTAGAGGTTTATAAAGAAATTGAAAAATCAAGTACTATTTCAAGTATAGAGAATACTTTAGGAAAGTTATTTTATAACTTTAATGAAATTGATGAAGCATTTAAACATTTTGAATTATCTAAAGAAATACGAGTAAGAAACAATGATAGCGAATTAGTAGATACTTTAATAAATTTATGTAAAAATTACATTAAAATTAAGGATTTACCTAAATGTAAAGAAACTCTTGAAGAATTAGATTTAAGGTTAGATAGAAATAATATAAAAAGCATTATAGAAGTTAATTTGCTTAAACATAGAATTCTTACAATTGAAGAAAAAACAGAAGAAGCCAAAGA
This sequence comes from uncultured Eubacteriales bacterium, assembly GCA_900317445.1. Lineage (GTDB taxonomy): Bacteria > Bacillota > Clostridia > Clostridiales > Clostridiaceae > Clostridium. The sequence continues at coordinate 918 of ONGV01000196.1, forward strand.
TATTTTAGTTAGTACTTACAATATGGCAAAAGAATTTAATTTAAATGAAGAAGCAAGCAATTTGGCAATTGCTATAGCAAAATTCTATTTAGATAAAAAAGAAGATGATTTAGCTAAAAAATATTTAGATGAAGGTGTAGAGATTTTCAAAAAGATGGGAAAACTACAAAACTAAATTGTAAGGGGAAATGTTATGGAAATATTGTCTACTGGAGAAAAAATAAAAAGATCTAGAATATATAAAGGAATAACTTTAAAAGAACTTTGTGGAGATAAAATATCAATATCAAAAATGAGTTGTATTGAAAACGGTAAAGTTAAGGCTGATAAAGAAATAATTCAATATATAGCAAATAAAATTGGTGTTGATTTTAAGTATTTAGTGCAAGATGTTTATGAACAAATAGAAGATAATATAGAAAATATAAAAAATAATATTAGAAAAAAAGATGATGATTTTGAAGAGAGTATAGAATATAATCTAAGCTATGCAAATCATTATGAATATTATGATTTATCTTTTAAACTTATACATATATTATTTGAATATTATTTAAATGATAAAAAGTATGAAAAAATTCAATTAATAATATCTCAATATTATGATTTATATCAAAAAACTAATACAGAAGAAAATACTATTGTTTATTTTAGAGATATGGCTCAATATTTATTTCAAAATAATGAGTATTTAGAAGCTATAACTTATTATAATAAACTTAGAGAGATTCTAAAAATTAATGGAATAAAAGATAAAAGTTCTTACTCTAATATAGCTTATGATGAAGCTATATGCTATTGTAAGCTTTCTAAGGAAGAAGAAGCTTATAATTTATTACAAGAAGCTGTAATGTATGCAAATAGTGTTGAAGATAAGCTTCAAAGAGGAAAAATATATCATCAATATGCATTATCATGTATTGTTTTAGGTAAAACTGAAGTGGAAGAATATATAGAAAAGGCCTATGAATGTAATGAAGAAAATGATGTATTAGTAGCTTTATCAAAAGGGGACTATGGAGAAGCTTATTTTAAAGCAAATGAAAAAATAATAGGAACAAATGAAATTATGGAAGGAATTGCTATATTCCCAAAAGAAAATAAAGAAGAATATGTTAAGTTTTTAAATAGATGTATAAAAATATTTTTAGATAATTTTGAATCTAATAAAGCATATGAATTAGTTGATGAAGCCTTAAATATGGCAATAGAAACTAATAAAATAGAATTAATAGAAAGAGCTTATTATTTAAAAGGAATAATACTTCAACAAGAAGGCAACTATAGAGGTGCTGAACTTTATATGAATTTATCTTTAGATTCACTTCTTAAATATGGTTCAAAAGAGGAAAGAAGAAAAAGATATATGGAAATGGGAAATATGTATTATAACTTAGATGAATTTAAGGAATCAATAAAGTATTTTTCATTAGCTATGGAAAAAGATAATAGTATATAAAAAAGGCAGAGAAAAATTTAATTTTCTCTGCTTTTTTATTATTTTATTGGTGTTATAAGAATTAAAGTAGCTCCATAACCATTAAGTTTAGTTATAATATTTAATATTGGACTTTTCTTTGAATATCTAAATTCAACTTTTGGAAAAGATGCTTTAGATAAAATTTCCCTTTCCTCTTTACTTAATCTATCAGGACTACCCATAGAAAGCCAATAGTTATAAGAAGAACCTATTTTCTCATTTATTTCATATATAGTGATTTTTGAATCCATATTTATATTTCTTAAATTAAGAGAAACTTTTTTTACTGAAGCCTTTGATAAGGATACTTTATTTGATGAATAATTTGATTTTAAAATATTATCAATCATAGTATTATAATTATATAAAAGTATAGAATATTCATTTTCATTTTTAGTTATAATATAACCATCTTCTTTAGCAATTATAGTTCCATTAAGTTTGCTTAAAAGATAATAGGCATAATAGGATGGTTTTCTTATATTCATATCATTTACTAAACCAGAAGCACCAATAAAAACCTCATTATTTAATCTAGGTTCTTTTTCTATAACATCAAAGGCCTTTAAAAAACTTAAATCTTCATTTGTGAAAAGTTCTTTATGAATTATATAAGGAATCATATAAGAGGTATCATAAATTGGATTAAGCTCTCTATTTTGAACAAATTCCTTATCTAAAATAGAATGACCAAGCTCTATTTTGATAAATTCTTTTAAAGGTGTTTTAATTTCTTCTGAAAGAGAAGATGATATTTGAAACATTATATCATCAAGATAGTCATATTCTAAGTCTGAAAAATATGAAAAAAAGCTTTCTAATGCACTTTTATAATCTTCAAGGGTAAATTCTACATTATCTAAAACAATTAAAGGGATAAGATATTGATAGCTTAAAAATTCTAAAACTGATTTACTTCTATTCCAGTTAAAAAATGGACCATGCTTAAAAACTCCCATGTCACTATGAAATAAGTTTTCTAATCTTCCATAGGTAAAACCTATTTCTTTTTGAATTTCTTCAAGAATATCTTTATTATCTTCTATTAATAAATCAAAGGCATCTCCAAGGGTTATAATTTCTCTAAAATCTTCAGTATAATTTCCTAAAGATGATGACATATCAGCATCAATATTCCAAAGTTTATTTTCATAATTAAATCTTTCATAGTTTTCTAGATATGAAGATAAAAGAGGAATAGAATCTTTTAAAGGATATTCAGTTATAGATTTTAATTTATTTAAAGTTTTATCATCAACTTTATTTTTTCTTCTAAATTGAAGAGGAGTAAGATGGTAATAATTTTTAAAGTGCTTATTTAAGTATCTTGTATGAGAAAAGCCTACTTCCTCTGAAATTTCAGTTAAACTCATATTTGAATCTAATAAAAGTTTCATAGCTTCTTCAACTCTTGTTAAATTAAGAAGGTCAGTAAAACTATAACCAGTAGCATTTTTAAAATCATGAGATAAATAATCTGGGCTTAAAAACTCTTTTTTAGCTATATCCTGAAGGGTAATATTGTTATTATAATTATTAAATATATATTTTGAAATTCTATGATATCTATCAAACTGTTCTGCACTTAAATCATTTTCTCCAGATATTAAATAGTGAAAATTATTTATAATATGGAAAAGAAGCTTTATAAGAATAGATTCAATTTCCTCATCATAATCCTCTTGTCTTTGAACCATTTCACAAAGTATTTCAGCAAGAAGCGTCTTTAATACTAAATATTCTTCACTTTCCTGAGAGCCTTTTTTAGAAGTATTTGTATAAAAGAAAATATTATCAATATCCTTATAATATTTTTCAAGAAAAGAAGAATCTATATGAAAGATAAGAACAAGATTATCCTCATTTGAATATATCCTATGACTTTCATTAACATTTATAATCTCAATTTCATTCTCAAAAATACAATAATTATCTGTATCAATAGAAATATTCACCATACCCCTAAGAACATAAATTATCTCAACAGAACTATGCCAATGAAGAGGATACTCCCTCACCGAAGCATACGTTATTTTAACAGGAATATTAGAATTATAAACTATATGTTCCTTCCTCATTTCACCCGTTGCCAATAATCTATAAATATCTATAAATCTTGTTTCATTCCCTGTTCTACGAGTTCAATTTTGAAAACTATAAATAGCAATCTACTTTTGTTTGATGTAACTCTCCGAGGGCTTAAATTCGGATACAACGCATCCTACATATATAGGTTTTCTTTTTAGTTGAAACTTCCTATATTACTTTGTTTTGCTTGGTTTTCGCACCTCAACGAAATGAGGTTTATATTAACACTAACACCCCCAAGATTCTACTCTATGACTACATCACTTTCGCAATGTATGGGATTCACAATAGTTAATCTTATTATACCATAAAACAAGTTAAGTTAAACATTTATATTTTTATAGAACTAACAACTCCCTCCTTTTTTAATATATTTTTATAGTATTTTGCAGATTATTTTTTACAGTAAATTCCTCCCAAAAATCTTAATTAATTATATTATAATATAAAGATTACTGCTAATAATATAAATAATCTTGCTTAATAAAATATTAGTTTCCTTATTTTATGAAGGCGTGACTTGGAGCCTGTCGACGGAACGACTGAATAACATAAGGAAACTAATATTTTTGAATCAAGTTTAATTTATCAGATTTATTTGTTTTGAATATGTAAGTCCATTTGAGGATAAGGAATATTAATATTCTCTTCATCAAATTTAATTTTTGCTTGTTCAATTAGGTAAAAGTACACATTCCAATAATCACTTGTTTTTGTCCATACTCTTACAGCAATATTTACAGAACTATCTCCATGTTCACATATATTTATGAATGGTTCTGGATTTTTTAATATTAAATCACAACTATCAATTATATTAGATAAAACTCTTTTAACATGAAGTATATCCTCTTCATAGCCAACTCCAAAAACTAAATCTACTCTTCTTGTATCTTTAGAAGAATAATTTACAATAGTGCTATTTGAAAGAGCTCCATTTGGAATCATAATAGCTTTATTATCAGGAGTTATAAGATGAGTATAGAACAATTCAATTTTTTCAACAGTACCACTATGGCTTGAAGATTCAATATAATCTCCAATTTGAAATGGTCTCATAACAAGAATTATAACACCACCAGCAAAATTAGATAAGCTTCCTTGTAGTGCTAAACCAAGAGCAAAACCAGCAGAAGCTAGTACAGCAGCAAGTCCAGTAATTTCAAAACCAACATAACCTAGAACACATATTATTAAAAGTGCTTTAAGTGCTAACTCTAAAAAAGCACCTAAAAATGAGTGAAGAGTAGAATCTATTTCTTTTCTACTTGAAAAGCTATTAAATATTTTCATTAATTTCTTTATAACTTTCCATCCTACTCCTAAAATTATTAATCCAATTAGTATTTTTACGCCATTACTCATGGCCCAGTCTAGTAGTTTGTCTGCTATTTTTTCTATTGAAGATAAAGAAACTTCAGAAGAAGTAGCAGTTTCTAAAGATACTTCCATAATGAATTCCTCCTTTTGTTAAAATAACTATTATATTATATAAAGAAAGACAAAAAAGTACAATAGGAAATTATTTACATTAAATATAAATAATAATATGATTACAATAGAAAAAAATATTTTAAATATTCAAAAAAAATTTTAAAAATTTTTAAACTTTACTTTGACTTTCTTTGACTTTGGTGTTATTATAGAAACATAGAAGAAATTAATATCCAGGAGGGATAAATATGAATGTAGAAAAAATGACATTAAGAGTTCAACAAGCTTTAAATGATGCAAATTCAACTGCTGTAAGATATAATCATCAGCAAATAGAAGTAATACATCTTTTCTCCGCTTTAGTAGAACAAGAAGATGGACTTATTCCAAATATCTTTACTAAAATGGGTATTGATGTTAAAGCATTAAAAAATTCAATAAATACAAAATTAAAATCTATGCCAACAGTTTCAGGTAGTGGAGTTGATGGTGGTGGAGTTTATATAACAAGACAAGTAGAAAGTGTTTTAGTTAAAGCAGAAGAAATATCAACACAATTTAAAGATTCATATATAAGCGTAGAGCATTTAATGCTTGCAATTATTGATGTTGATAAAAATGGCCCAACAGGAGCTATACTAAAAAATTATGGAATTAATAAAGATAAATTTATGAAAGTATTAGGAGAAGTTCGTGGAAATCAAAGAGTAGATACTCAAGACCCTGAAGGAACTTATGATGCTCTTGCTAAATATGGTACAAATTTAGTTGATTTAGCTAAAAAACATAAACTTGACCCTGTAATAGGAAGAGATGAAGAAATAAGAAGAACTGTAAGAATTCTTTCAAGAAGAACAAAAAATAATCCAGTTTTAATTGGTGAACCTGGTGTTGGTAAAACTGCAATTGTTGAAGGATTAGCTGAAAGAATTGTAAAAGGTGATGTTCCAGAAGGATTAAAAGATAAAATAATATTCTCTCTTGATATGGGTTCATTAATAGCTGGTGCAAAATATAGAGGTGAATTTGAGGAAAGATTAAAAGCTGTACTTAAAGAAGTTCAAAGCAGTGAAGGAAAGATAATATTATTTATAGATGAAATTCACACAATAGTTGGTGCTGGTAAAACTGATGGTGCAATGGATGCAGGAAACTTAATAAAACCACTTCTTGCAAGAGGAGAATTACATTGCATAGGTGCTACAACATTTGATGAATACAGACAATACATTGAAAAAGATAAAGCTTTAGAGAGAAGATTCCAACCAGTTATTGTTGATGAGCCAACAGTAGAGGACACTATTTCTATCTTAAGAGGATTAAAAGAAAAATTTGAAATACATCATGGAATAAGAATTCATGATTCTGCTATAGTTGCAGCAGCAAAGCTTTCTGATAGATATATTCAAGATAGATTTCTTCCAGATAAAGCAATTGATTTAATAGATGAAGCTGGTGCTATGATAAGGTCTGAAATAGATTCTCTTCCAACAGAACTTGACACAATAAGAAGAAAGATTTTCCAATTAGAAATTGAAAAAGAGGCTCTAGAAAAAGAAAAAGATGATGGTTCAGTTGAAAGACTTAAAGACCTAGAAAAAGAACTTGCAGAATTAAAAGATAAAAATGATGAAATGACTGCTAAATATGAAAAAGAAAAAGAACATATTTCATCAATTAAAGAATTAAAGACAAAACTTGATGAAGCAAGAGGAAGATTGGAAAAATATGAAAGAGAATATGATTATAATAAAGTAGCTGAAGTAAGATATTCTGAAATTCCTAAAATTGAAGAAGAAATAAAGCAAAAGGAAAAAGAAGTAAAAGATAATTATGAAGGTGCTCTTCTTAAAGAAGAAGTAACTGAGGAAGAAATTTCTCAAGTTTTATCTAAGTGGACTGGTATACCAGTAGCTAATCTTCTTGAAAGTGAAAGAGAAAAATTATTAAGATTAGATGATGAACTTGAAAAGAGAGTAATTGGTCAAGAAACTGCAATAAAAGCAGTATCAAATGCTATCTTAAGAGCAAGAGCAGGTCTTAAAGATGAAAACAAGCCAATAGGTTCATTTATATTCTTAGGACCAACTGGTGTTGGTAAAACTGAACTTGCAAAAACATTAGCAAGAACAATGTTTGATAGTGAAGATGCTATGATAAGAATTGATATGTCTGAATATATGGAGAAACATGCCGTATCTAGATTAGTTGGAGCTCCTCCAGGATATGTAGGATATGAACAAGGTGGACAATTAACAGAGGCTGTAAGAAGAAAACCATATAGTGTTATTCTTTTTGATGAAATTGAAAAGGCTCATGAAGATGTATTTAATATGTTCCTTCAAATATTAGATGATGGAAGATTAACAGATAATAAAGGTAAAACAGTAGACTTTAAAAATACAATAATCATAATGACTTCTAATATAGGTTCTCAATATCTTTTAAATGAAAATGGAGAAACTATAAGTGAAGAGTCTAAAAAACAAGTTATGAATACTTTAAAGATGAAATTTAAACCTGAATTCTTAAATAGAGTAGATGACATTATAATGTTTAAGCCATTATCAGAAGAAGGAATTAAGAAGATTATAGATATATTCTTAGGAGAATTAAAAGAAAGATTAAAAGATAAGAACATAAATATTGAGGTTACTGAAAATGCAAAGACAATACTTGCAAGAGAAGGCTATGACCCAGTTTATGGTGCAAGACCTCTTAAGAGATATATTCAAAATACACTAGAAAATAACTTAGCAAGAAGAATAATTAAAGGTGATATTCATTATGGTTCAACAGCTGTAATAGATGGACAAAATGATGAAATAATTATTACAACTAAATAGAAACATTTTTATTAGGCTTTTTATCTTCTAGAAAAGTTTGACTTACAAAATAGTTAAACTTTCTTAAGATAAGAAGCCTAATATTTTAATTTAAAAAAGGCATACATATAAATTCTTGTAAAAGCAGAAGATATATTTGAAAATATATTATTTAGGAGGAAAAATTTTATGGAATATATAACTGCTTTTAATAATTATGTAGTAGCTCAGCCAAATGGAGATTTAATAGGCTTTAAGGAATTATCTGATGCAAGAAGCTTTATAAGTACCTATAATCTTAATAACATACTTGAAAATTCTCCAATTGCTGAAAATGCAGAAAAGTTCTTTGATTTATATCAAGAAAAAGACCAACAAGATTTAGGAATAATTACAGGTGTTGATGAAGGAGAATGTAAAATATATGATTTAGAAGATTTTATTGAAAAAGTAAGGGAGACAGATTTCTTTCAAAGTGAAAAGGATGAAATAATATCTGAATTATTAAAAGAAGATATTAAACTAAATATTTATGATTATGGAATAGATAATATTTTAACTGATGTTAAGATGGAATGGACTGTATAAAAAAGAGGAAGGTAATGACAAACGTCATTACCTTTTTACTGTCTTACTTCATATTTTGTTCGTATTGTTCTACCATTCTTTTAACCATTTCTCCTCCAACGCTTCCACATTGTTTTGAAGATAGGTTTCCATTGTAATCAGTAAAAGGAACTCCCATTTCACTAGCTACCTCATTTTTAAATTTGGCTAAACCATTTTTTGCTTCTGGAACTGCTTTTTGTTGTGACATAATAAATTCCTCCTCTA
>ONGV01000126.1 GCA_900317445.1 uncultured Eubacteriales bacterium
AAGAAGAGGATATGATGTATCAGTTGGAAAAATAGATAATCTTGAAGTAGACTTTATTGCTCAAAATTATGATGAAAAAATATATTATCAAGTAAGTGCAAGCATATTAGATGAAAATACTAAAAAAAGAGAATTAAATCCTTTTGATCATATTCCAGACCACTATGAAAAAGTTATTCTTACAATGGATAGAACTCCAATTAAAGATTTTAATGGAATAAAAAATATAAATATAATTGACTTTTTATTACAATAGCAAACTATATAAGGAGCTATTAAATTAATTAATCCAATAGCTCCTTGTAATAAACTTTCTAGCATTTTCTTTTTTCTTTATAAACTAAGAATATTCCTATAGAAACTAATATTAAAGCAATCAAAATTTTCACATTAAATATATCATCACCAAGCACAATTGCAGATAAAACACTCCCAAACACAGGAATAAGGAAATTAAATACACATATTGTGCTTACCTTATTGTATTTTAAAAGTTGTGTCCAAATAGCAAAGGCTACTGATGATATTAATGCCATGTATATTAAAAGAAGTGATGATTTTATTGTGAAGCCTGTTAAATGTCCTCCAAAAACTAAACCTAAAACAATTAATATAGCTCCTCCTATAAAAAGTTGGTATCCTGTTACAATTGAAGCATCTTTATTTCTAGTTACTTTTTTGCTATAAATTGAAGATATAGAAAGCATAAGAGCAGATAGCATTATAAAGCCTTCTCCTTTAAATTTAAAGGAAGTTCCCATTAAATTACTTCCATCTAAATTAACTATAATAACTCCTAAAAATCCAATAATACAACCAATAATTTTATTAAAATCTATTTTATCATTTTTATATATAAAATGAGCTAATATTATGCTAAAAAATGTTCCTGTACCATTTATTATTGAGCCTCTCACTCCTGTTGTGTATGCCATTCCTATGTAAAAAAATATGTATTGCAACGTTGTTTGTATTATTCCAAGCATTACAAATTCCTTTGTATCAGTTTTTGAAAAAGAAAATAGTTTTTTTCCTAATACTACTTGGCTTATAAGTACAAAAAATCCTGCCATAGCAAATCTAATCCCTGCAAAAATTAACTTTGTGGCAATGTCTTCTCCTGGAATATTAAACATAGAATAACCAATCTTTACAGCTGGAAAAGCACTTCCCCATAACATGCAACATATAGCTGCTAAAAGTACAATATTCTTTCTGTTTGTATAAAATTTTGTTTTGTCCATTTTCTCTTCTCCTATTTTAAATAAATCCTCTATTATAATATCATAATTACATAAAATTCTATATTTTAATATCATTTTTCATAATTCTTCAAAAATAATCATCAGTTACTATTAAGAATTTTCTAAAAATTTAGTTGACAAATCAATCCATTTAATAATATAATTGTATCACAGATGAATAATAACAAGCCTTGATTAGGAGGAGTATACTTATTTTTGAAACAAAGAGAGGAAATGTAAGGTGTAAATTTCCATGATAAAGAAGTAGAATGTAGCCTAGGAGCTTTTAATAGAAATCATTTTTGAAAGTAGAATTAAACGGAGTACCTACCGTTAAAAGGGTAATAATATCGGTAATTTTTACCTGTATTATAATGAGTGTGTATTTTTTAATGCAAAGTTAGGTGGTACCGCGATGATTTTCTCTTCGTCCTATAGTTTTAGGATGAAGATTTTTTTATATTATTTTTAAGGGAGTGAAAATATGAAATATAATGGTGCTGAAATCGTTGTTAAGTTACTTGAAAACCAAGGAGTAGAATATATTGCTGGAATCCCTGGAGGATTTAATCTTCCAATATATGATGCTTTATATTATAGTAAAATTACTCATATTCTAGCTAGACATGAACAAGGAGCTGCTTTTATAGCTCAAGGAATATCTAGAACTACAGATAAAGTAGGTGTTTGTATGGCAACCTCTGGTCCTGGTGCAACAAACTTACTTACTGCTATTGCTGATGCAAAGCTTGATTCAATTCCTTTAGTTGCAATAACTGGTCAAGTACCTCTTTCTGCTATAGGTACTGATGCATTCCAAGAAGTTGATGCTTATGGATTAACTATTCCTATAACAAAGCATAATTTTCTTGTAAGACATACTGAGGATTTATTTACTATAATTCCAGAAGCTTTTAAGATAGCTCAAGAAGGAAGACCAGGTCCTGTACTTATTGATATCCCTAAGGATGTTCAAACAAAGATAATTGAAATTGATGATTTTCCTTCATTTGCTGAAGCTATGCACAAAAAAAAGAAAGAAGAACTAAAAAAATATGCTTTAAAAGATATTGCAGATGTAATAAATAAATCTAAAAAGCCTATAATATTTGCTGGTGGTGGAATAACTAGCTCTCACTCAAATGATGATTTATATAATTTTGCTAAAAAGAGCAATATTCCTGTTACTTTAAGTCTTATGGGAATTGGTGCTTTCCCTCATGATGATGAATTAAGCCTTGGTATGCTTGGTATGCATGGTGCTCCTTATACAAATTATTTAATTAATGAAGCAGATTTAATAATTGCTTTAGGAGTAAGATTTGATGATAGAGCTACTGGAAATGTAAAAGAATTTTGTCCTAATGCAAAAATAATTCATGTAGATATTGATGCATCTGAAATAAATAAAATAAAACCTAGCAATATATCAATGGTAGCTGATGTAAAAGAATTTTTAGTAGAAGTTTTACCATATATAGAAAAAAGACTTAGAACTCAATGGTTAAATAAAGTTAAAGAATATAAAATTAAATATCCTTTACCATCATATAATAATCCATTACACCCAGCAAATATTATACCTTTTATTGCATCAAAAGTTCCTGAAGATACTATAGTTGCTACTGATGTTGGAGAACATCAGATGTGGACAGCTCAAAGATATCCAATAAACAAACCAAAAACTTTCTTAACTTCTGGTGGTTTAGGTACAATGGGATTTGGTTTACCTGTTGCAATTGGTGCAGCTTTAGCTAATAAAGATAAAGAAATCTTATGCTTTAGTGGTGATGGTTCAATACTTATGAATATTCAAGAACTTGCAACACTTGCAGACTTTGGACTAAATGTTAAAGTAATAATTTTAAATAATAATCATCTTGGACTTGTTCGTCAACAACAAGAACTATTTTATAATAAACACTATATAGCATCACGTTTTATATCAAATCCTGATTTTAAAGTAATAGCTCAAGGCTTTGGATTAAAAAGTTGTGATTTAGGAATTGAAGAAAATCCTTTAGATAAATTAGAAGAATTACTTAAAACTCCTGGTCCATGTGTAATTAACTTACCAGTTCCAGCTATGGAAAAAGTTTTACCAATGGTTGCTCCTGGAGGCTCAAATACAGAAATGATAGGTGGTGTAGTATATAATGATTAATACAGATTTTTTTCTTATAGAATTACTTGTTAGAAATCATCCTGGTGTAATGAGTCATATTACTGGACTTTTTGCAAGAAGAGCTTTTAACTTAGAAGCTATATTATGTTCTCAAACTGGCGATGGTAGCACTAGTAAAATGTTCTTGCTAGTACAAAATAACTCTGCTTTAGACCAAGTTATAAAGCAACTTGAAAAACTTTATGATGTACTAAAAGTATCTGTTCATTGTGATTATGATAAGTCAGTTTTTGAAAACCTAAATGATGTATTAAAAATAAAATAATATTAAATAAAATAAATCTTAGGTTCCTTATGTTATTAGCTGTTCTGCCCTATGGTCTATAAGTCATTGCTTCATAAAATAAGGAACCTAAGATTTTAAATTATACTCTAATTGCCTTGGTTTTCATTAATAAGTTTTTTTAATTTATTTTGAACTAGCCATAGCTTTTTTTGCTTTCTATTATATGCAACCATTCTGTTTTTATTATTTTTATTTTCATCAATAAGTCTTATATACTCTGCATCTGCAATTTTTAAAGCATCTTCAATTACTAAAAGTTCATCTTTAGTAAACATACTTATCACTCTCCATTAAAGTTTTTTTATTTTATTATATCATTTATTTATATAACTTCGATAAAATTATCCAAAGAACCATCCAAATTAAATTTTTAAAAAAGAAACCGGTTGTCACAAAACTGACACATATCTCTAATATAATAAAATCATAAAGTTAATATTATTTTTATCCCCATTTTTTAATTTTAATCATCCCCCCTAAAATGATTAAAAATTAAAAGTAAGCACTTGTTTGCCTAACAAGTGCTTTTTTGTTATGCAATATTAAGTTTTTAAGGATTTTATTGTTATTGTAACATACGTTACAGATTTTAATTGAACTTATTTATATAATATGCTCATAAATTTAAATTATTGGAGGAATACTAATGAAAAATTTAATGTTCTGTTATCAATGTCAAGAAACTGCAGGGTGCACTGGATGTACTAAATTCGGTGTATGTGGAAAAAGCCCTGATTTAGCTAGAATGCAGGATTTATTAATATATGTAACTAAAGGATTAAGTGAAATAACAACAAGATTAAGGGAAGAAAATAAAACTATTCCTTTTGAAATAAATAACTATGTAACTTTAAATTTATTTACAACAATAACAAATGCTAATTTTGATAATGATGTTTTTTATACTAGAGTATTAGAAACATTAAAAATTAAAGATGAACTTTTATCTAAATTAACAAATAAAAAAAATCTTTCTAATGCTGCTATTTGGAGTAGTAAAACTAAAGAAGACCTTGATAGAAAATCTTACAAAGTAGGAGTACTTACAACTGAAAATGAAGATGTAAGAAGTTTAAGAGAATTAATAACTTATGGATTAAAAGGTATGTCAGCATACTTAAAACATGCAAATGAACTTGGATATGACAGTGAAGATGTAAGCATATTTATGCAAAAGGCTCTAGCATCTACTTTAAATGATTCTTTATCAATTGAAGACTTAATAGCATTAACTTTAGAAACTGGTAAAGTTGGAGTAGATGGAATGGCCTTATTAGATAAGGCTAATACTGAAAGCTATGGAAATCCTGAAATAACAAAGGTTAACATAGGAGTTCAAAAAAGACCTGGTATATTAGTTTCAGGACATGACTTAAAAGATTTAGAAGAGTTATTAATTCAAAGTGAAGGTATGGGAATAGATATATATACTCACTCTGAAATGCTTCCTGCACATTACTACCCAGAATTAAAGAAATATTCTCACCTGGTAGGGAATTATGGTAATGCATGGTGGAAACAAAAAGAAGAATTTGAAAGCTTTAATGGACCAATATTAATGACAACAAATTGTATAGTTCCACCA
>ONGV01000127.1 GCA_900317445.1 uncultured Eubacteriales bacterium
ATATGGATTTACTGCTTTACTCATCTTTTCATATGCTTCTTTACTATTTATTAATATATTTGCTTCATCAATTATCTTTTCTTTATTAGTTCCAACTAGTTTTACAGTTCCATATTCAACTGCCTCAGGTCTTTCAGTAACATCTCTTAACACTAACACAGGTTTTCCCAAATGAGGTGCTTCTTCTTGTAATCCACCTGAGTCTGTCATTACCATAAAACATTTATTCATTAAATTATGAGTTTCCTTTGTATCTAATGGATTTAACAAATGTACTCTCTCTTTACCTCCTAGTTTTTCATAAACCATATCCTTAACAATTGGATTTAAGTGAACTAAATATACAAGCTCCACATCTTTGTTTTTATCTACTATTTCATTTAGAGCTTCACATATATTAGATATCCCTCCCCCCCAGTTTTCTCTTCTATGTGCTGTTATCATTATTACTTTTTTATTTTTAAAATCTATTTCATTTAATTCTTTATTTTCAAAAATATAATTATCCTGAACTGTATGAAGCATTGCATCAATTACAGTATTTCCAGTTATGTAAATACTTTTTTCATCTATTCCTTCTCTAAGTAAATTGTTTTTTGCTCCCTTTGTAGGTGAAAAATGAAGGTCTGCAATTGCCCCTGTAAGTTTTCTGTTCATTTCTTCTGGAAAAGGAAAATACTTATCAAAAGTTCTTAAACCAGCTTCTACGTGCCCTACTTTAATTTGTTGATAATATGCTGCTAAAGCACTTGAAAATGTAGTAGTTGTATCTCCATGTACCAATATCATATCTGGTTTTTCTTCTTTAAAAATAGTTTCAAGTCCTTCTAAAATTCTATTTGTAATTCCAGTTAAGCTTTGCTTTGTTTTCATAATATTTAAATCAAAATCAGGCTTTATATCAAATAACTCTAAAACCTGATCTAACATTTCTCTATGTTGTGCAGTTACACATATTTTTGACTCAATACCTTCTCTTTTTTCTAATTCCTTTACTAAAGGAGCCATTTTTATAGCTTCTGGTCTTGTTCCAAATATAGTTATAATTTTTTTCACTGCCATTTCCTCCTAATTAACTTAATAACCTAATTCTTTTTTCATCATTATAGAATCGTCTTCTTTAACCCAGCTTTCTACATATATTGTTCTATAATCATCTTTATTATCTCTTATAACAATTTTCTCTATTCCAGAATTTATTATCATTCTTTTACACATTGAACAAGAATTGGCATTTTGAACATATTCTTTTGTTTTTGCATCTTTTCCAACTAAATATAAAGTTGCACCTATCATATCTCTTCTTGATGCACTTATTATTGCATTTGCTTCACTATGTACACTTCTACATAACTCATAATGAGTTCCTCTTGCTACTTTTAATTCTTCTCTTATACAAATTTGTCTATCAATACAATTTTGTCTTCCTCTTGGTGCCCCTGTATAACCAGTAGAAATAATTTCATCATTTTTTACTATTATAGAACCATAATTTCTTCTTATGCATGTTCCTCTTTCTGATACAGTTTCTGCAATATCTAAATAATAATTATCTTTATCTCTTCTATTCATAATTCCTCCAAAAAAATTACAAGATTAAATATATTATATACTTATCTTGTATTATCTCCAATATTTTTGGAAGAAAAAAAGCCAGAAATTAAATTTCTGACTTTTGTATTATTAATATGACCCATTTAACTTAATCATTCTTCAAATGTTCCAAATAATCTATCACCTGCATCGCCAAGTCCTGGCACTATGTATCCATTTTCGTTTAATTTTTCATCTATACTTCCTATATAAATGTCTATATCTGGATGAGCTATTTTAAGTGCTTCTACTCCTTCTGGTGCTGCAATAAGACAAGCAAATTTAAGCTTTTTAGCTCCTTTTTCTTTAAGCATATTTAAAGCATCAATAGCGGAGCCACCTGTTGCAAGCATTGGGTCAACTACAATTACCTCTCTTTCTCCAATATCCTTAGGGAGCTTACAAAAATACTCTACTGGCTTTAATGTTTTTTCATCTCTATACAATCCTATATGACCAATTTTAGCTGATGGTATAATTTCAAGCATTCCATCTACCATTCCAAGTCCTGCTCTTAGTATTGGAACTATTGCAGTTTTTTTACCTTTTAACATTTTACAAGTTGTTTTGCATATTGGAGTTTCTATCTCCACATCTTCAAGTTCAAAATCTTTAGTTACTTCATATGCCATAAGCATAGCAACTTCATTTACTAACTGTTTAAAATCCTTAGTGCTAGTTTCTTTTTTTCTTATTATAGAGAGTTTATGCAAAATTAATGGGTGGTTCATTTCTATTACTTTGCCCATGCTTTTTACCTCCATGAGTTTTATTATTTATTATATTTTTTCTCAATTTCAGTAATTTTATTTATTCTTTTTATATGTCTATCTCCTTCAAATGAAGAATTTAAAAATGTTTTTACTATATCTATAGCAAGACCTGGTCCAACTACTCTTTCTCCCATTGTTAAAATATTAGCATCATTGTGTTGTCTTGTTGCATGAGCACTAAATGTGTCTGAACATAACGCTGCTCTTATTCCTGGAACCTTATTTGCTGCAATTCCAATTCCAATACCTGTTCCACAAATTAGTATTCCAAAATCAAATTCTTTATTTGCTACTGCTTCTGCTACTGGAAGAGCATAATCTGGATAATCGCAAGAATCTGTAGTATATGTTCCAAAATCTTTAAATTCATATCCTTCACTTTCTAAATATTTAATTATTTCCTTTTTTAAATTAATTCCACCATGGTCGCATCCTAATGCTATTTTCATAATATA
>ONGV01000272.1 GCA_900317445.1 uncultured Eubacteriales bacterium
ATGGAACATCAAACACATATACATGGACAACAAAGGCAACAGGAAATAAGACATTATATGTAGATGTAAAAGACTCAAATGGACAAGTAACAAGAAAGTCAATGAGTTACACAATAAAAGCAGCAGCACCAGTGGTAAGTAGCTTTACAACAGATAAGAAATCACCACAAGTAAGTGGAACACAACTTATATTAATGGCACAAGCAACAGGAGCAGGAGAATTACAATATAAATTCTTAGTAAAAGATGCAGCAGGAAATTGGTTTGTAATTCAAGATTATTCATCATCAAATATAGCAGTATGGAAAGCTAATAAAGTAGGAAATAAGACATTATATGTAGATGTAAAAGACTCAAATGGACAAGTAACAAGAAAGTCAATGAGTTATACAATAACTTCACCTGCACCAACAGTAAGTAGCTTTACAGTAAATAAGCAATCACCACAAGTAAGTGGAACACAACTTGTATTAATGGCACAAGCAACAGGAGAAGGAACATTACAATATAAATTCTTAGTAAAAGATGCAGCAGGAAACTGGTTTGTAATTCAAGATTATTCATCATCAAATATAGCAGTATGGAAAGCTAGTAAAGTAGGAAATAAGACATTATATGTAGATGTAAAAGACTCAAATGGAAAAGTAACAAGAAAATCAATAAGTTACACAATAAAATAATTAACAAGTAATTTTTATGAGATGTTTTAAAGTATGTTTAAAACATCTCATTTTTTCTTGGTTTACAAGTTTTTAAAGAAAATAAAATAATATACCAACTTATAGTTTTTATGATATAATTAAGAAAAGTTAAAAAGAATAATTCTTAAGAAGATATTAATATAAGATGTATGTTAAAATAGGAGGAAAAGTATATATGTCAGTATTAGTAACAGGAGGTATGGGTTATATAGGTAGCCATACTACCGTAGAGTTGTTAAAGGCTGGAAAAGAAGTTATTATAATAGATAATTTATGTAATAGCAGTATAGTGGTAAAAGACAAAATAAAAGAGATAACAGGAAAAGATGTTATATTTTACAATATAGATTTAGCTGATAAAGAAGCTGTAGAGAAAGTTTTTAAAGAAAATAAAATTGAATCTGTAATAGATTTTGCAGCTCTTAAGGCTGTTGGAGAATCTGTAAAGAATCCATTAGAATATTATACAAATAACATGGTAAGCTTTTTAGTTTTGCTTGATATTATGAAAAAAAATAATGTTAAAAATTTAGTATTTAGTTCATCTGCTACAGTTTATGGAAATGCAGAAACTATGCCAATACTAGAAAGTTTTCCATTAACAGCAACAAATCCATATGGAAGAACAAAACTTATGGGAGAGGAAATATTAAGAGATTTAGCAGCTTCAGATTCCTCTTGGAATATTGCTATATTAAGATATTTTAATCCAATAGGAGCTCATGAAAGTGGAATTATAGGTGAAGACCCAAATGGAATTCCAGATAATTTAATGCCTTATATTACAAAGGTTGCAGTTGGAGAATTAAAAGAATTAAGTGTATTTGGAAATGATTATGATACTATTGATGGAACTGGAGTAAGAGATTATATACATGTTGTAGATATAGCTATAGGACATATAAAAGCTCTAGAAAAACTTGAAAGTAATTCAGGATTAGTTACATATAATCTTGGAACAGGAAATGGATTTAGTGTTCTTCAATTAGTTGAAGCATTTTCAAAGGCTTGTGGAAAGAAAATTCCATATAAAATAGCACCAAGACGTGCTGGAGATGTGGCCATTTGCTATGCAGACCCATCAAAAGCAAATAAAGAATTAAATTGGAAGGCTGAAAGGTCTTTAGAACAAATGTGTGAAGATTCTTGGAGATGGCAAAAGAACAATCCTAAGGGATATAGAGCATAAATTTGACAATATATTATAATAAGAATAAAATAAAAAATTAGAATAGAAGTAATAGAAAGGAAGAGTATAGAGTGGGAAATTTTAAATTTAATGAAACTAAAATAAAGGGTGTTTATATTATTGAACCAAAAGTTTTTGGAGATAACAGAGGTTATTTTATGGAAACTTATAAT
Source organism: uncultured Eubacteriales bacterium (assembly GCA_900317445.1). Taxonomy (GTDB): domain Bacteria; phylum Bacillota; class Clostridia; order Clostridiales; family Clostridiaceae; genus Clostridium. The sequence continues at coordinate 2,064 of ONGV01000272.1, forward strand.
AAAGAACATTTTGTAGAAGCAGGACTAACAATGAATTTTGTTCAAGATAATGAATCAAGTTCAAGCAAAGGGGTTTTAAGAGGATTACACTTTCAAACAAAGCATACTCAAGGAAAACTTGTTAGGGTTACTGAAGGAGAAGTTTTTGATGTTGCAGTAGATTTAAGAAAAGGCTCTCCAACTTATGGTCAATGGGAAGGAGTTGTTTTATCAGCAGAAAATAAAAAACAATTCTATATTCCAGAAGGATTTGCACATGGATTTTTAGTTCTTTCAGACCATGCTATATTTAACTATAAATGTACAGATTTTTATTGCCCAGAAGGAGAAGGGGGAGTTTTATGGAATGACCCTGATATAGGAATAGAATGGCCTTTAGAAGGAATTGACAATATAATTCTTTCAGAAAAAGATAAGGTTCATCCAGGTTTAAAAGACTTAGATGTGCCATTTGAATACAAATAATATAATAAAATTTTAAGTTTTAGAATGTTATGGCTGTGAGATATGTTAAATACCACACAGTCATAACATTTTCTAAGGATATGGGAGAAAAATATGGGAGTTTCAGTAGTAATTCCAAATTACAATGGAGAGAAGTATTTAAAAAAGTGTTTAGATACCTTAATGGAACAAACATTAAAACCAGAAGAAATAATAATAGTTGATAATGATTCAAAAGATAAAAGTTTAGAAATAATAAATAATATCTTTAAAGAAAAAGTTACATTGATAAAACTTAATGAAAATAAAGGATTTAGTGTAGCTGTAAATGAAGGAATAAAACATAGCAAAAGTGAATTTGTAGCATTATTAAATAATGATACAGAGGTAGATAAAGACTGGCTTAAGAATTTATATGAATGTATAAAAAAAGATGAAAAAATATTCTCATGTTGTAGCAAAATGCTTAGGTATGATAAAAGAGATATTATAGATGATGTTGGTGATGAATATACAATATTAGGTTGGGCAGTAAAAAGAGGAGATGGAAAGACTTCAAATTATTATAATAAATCAGAAGAGGTTTTTTCTTCTTGTGCAGGAGCTTGTATATATAGAAGTTCTGTATTTAAAAAAATAGGATATTTTGATGAGAATTTTTTTGCATATTTAGAAGATATGGATATTTCCTATAGAGCAAATATTTTTGGATATAAAAATTATTTTTGTCATGATGCAAAAGTATATCATATAGGAAGTGCAACTAGTGGAAGTAGGCACAATGATTTTAAAGTAGGGTTAGCTGCTAGAAATAATATTTTTTTAATATATAAAAATATGATTTTTATCCAAATTGTAATAAATTTTATATTCATTTTTGTTGGAATTTTGATAAAATGGATATACTTTATAAAGAAAGGATTTGGTAAAACATATATAAAAGGAATAATAGAAGGTATAAAAAATAGAAAGAAAGTAGAAAAGATAAGATTAAAAAATAATAGTCACAATTATTTAAAAGTAGAAAAAGCATTATTTAAAAATACTTTTAATCTTTTAAAGAGAGGATAACTTATGATTAAAGAAAATCAAAAACTATTAAATAGAGGAATAGTAATACTAGATATAGTAACAATCTTTTTAGCATTTCTATTAAGTTGGTATATTAGAATACATAGTGGACTTATAGAGGTTGAAGGTGGAGTTTTAAGCTTTAGAGAATTTCTTATTCCTGTATTAGTTATGATACCAGTATATTTAGTTATTTATGACTTTAAAAAGCTTTATAATACAGAAAGAATGGTATTTTTAAGCAAGGAGCTTGGAAATATTATAGTAGCAAACATATTAGGAATATTAATATTTTCTGGAATATTATTTGTAACAAAGCAAATAGATTATTCTAGAACTCTTCTTGGAATCTTCTTTATTTTATGTACATTTTTTACTACAATAGAAAGAGCAAGTATAAGAATTATAATGAGAAGAGCTAGAAAAACAGGCTACAATACTAAATATACAATTTTTGTTGGATATAGTGATGGAACAGAAAAGTTTAATAGACTTATAAAAGAAAATCCTCATTGGGGTTATAAAGTTTTAGGAATATTTGAAGATTATAAAATAAATAATGATAATATTCCTTACCTTGGAACTATTGATAATTTAGAAAAATATTTATCTGAAAATAGAGCAGTTGATGAAATAATAATAACACTAGAAATAAAAGATTATGATAAGCTTAAAGATATAATTTCTGTTTGTGAAAAGCTTGGAGTAAGAGCACAGATAATTCCAGATTATTATAAATATCTTCCAGCTAAGCCTTATGTGGAAGAAATTGGTGGATTACCACTTATTAATATGAGGTATATACCACTAGATAATATATTAAATAAAACTATAAAAAGATTAGTTGATATTGTAGGCTCTTTAGTAGCAATAATAATCTTTTCACCTATTATGCTTATTGTTGCAATACTTATAAAATTAACTTCAAAGGGCCCTATTATATTTAAACAAGAAAGAATAGGGCTAAATAAAAAGCCATTTACAATGTATAAATTTAGAAGCATGAAAATGCAAGACCCTGAGGAAGAAAAAAAGGATTGGACAACAAAAAATGATAGTAGAAAAACAAAAATAGGTACATTTATTAGAAAAACAAGTATTGATGAATTACCTCAATTTTTTAATGTATTAAAAGGAGACATGAGCTTAATAGGACCAAGGCCAGAAAGACCTTTTTATGTAGAAAAGTTTATGAAAGAAATTCCTAAATATATGGTAAAACATCAAGTAAGACCAGGAATAACTGGATGGGCACAGGTTAATGGATGGAGAGGAGATACTTCAATAGAAAAAAGAATAGAGTGTGATATTTATTATATTGAAAATTGGAGCTTCTCATTTGATGTTAGAATTGTATTTTTAACAATATTTAAGGGATTTGTTAATAAAAATGCATATTAAAAACTTAAGGAGGAAATTATGAGCACGGCTAAAAAGAGAGGGTTAATTTTAATAATAGCATGCTTTGTTGCAGCTTTATTATTTGCAGTATTTAATAATTATTATAATGTACAACAAGTAGAATTAAATATGCAAGTAAAATCAGATAGGATGGATAAATTTCAAGTATATTATGATACAATAGGTGATAAAAGTTGGAGTGAAGAAAATTCGTTAAGTATTATTTATAGTGGTTCAAATAATATGGAAGAATTAAAGTTTAAAGTTCCTGTTGATACAAAAAATATTAGAGTAGATTTTGGAACCTCTTCATATAACATGGAAGTTGGAGACTTCTATTTTAAAAAGGGGCAGGTTTATAATATTTCTACTGGTGATATAGATAAAGAAAGTGATATAGAAGTTGAAAAAGAAAGTAATGGATTATTAATAAAAAGTAATAGTAATGACTCTTATATAGAATTAGATAATGTGGATAATATTTTATCTAGTTTAGGAGGAAGAAATATTGTATTATCTACAATTATGATAGTAGTTTCAACATTACTAGGACTTCTTACAGGAAAATCACTTATGTGGGCAAAAGAATCTATAAAATTTGTGAAATTATCTTTAAGTAATATTTCTATGATAAAAAGTTTGTCAAAGAATGATTTTAGAAATAAGTTTGCCACATCATATTTAGGAATAATATGGGGATTTATACAGCCACTTGTTACTATTGCAGTATATTGGTTTGTATTTCAAGTTGGTTTTAGGTCAACAGATGTTGGAAATGTACCATTTATATTATGGTTTATTGCAGGTATAATTCCATGGTTTTTCTTCTCAGAAGCATTTCCATCTGCAACAGGTGTTTTTAATGAATATAGTTACTTAGTTAAAAAAGTTGTATTTAAAATAGAAATATTACCAGGGGTAAAAATTATATCAGCATTATTTGTTCATTTATTCTTTATTTTATTTATATATATTGTATCAATTGTTTATGGATATTATCCAGATTTATGCTCTTTACAATTTATTTATTATTGTTTTGCTATGATAGTATTAATTTATGCATTGTCAACAATAACTTCATCAATAGTATTATTTTTCGAAGATTTAAGCCAAATAATAGGTATTATTATCAATGTTGGATTTTGGGCTACTCCTATAGCATGGCAGTTAAATATACTTCCTGATAAATTAGCATTCTTCTTTAAATTGAATCCTATGTACTATATTGTTACAGGATATAGAGATGCATTTATTTACAAAATATATTTTTGGCAAAGACCATATGAGACACTTTATTTTTGGTTATTTTGTTTAATAACTTTATTGGTAGGAGTTAAAATATTTAATAAGCTAAGACCACATTTTTCAGATGTTATTTAGTGAGGTATTAATATGAGTACAATAATAAAAGTAAGAGATTTAGTTAAAAAGTATAATATTTATGATGAGCCTATTGATAGATTAAAAGAAATATTTTCAATAAGAAAGAAATCATATCATAGAGAATTTGTTGCATTAAATGGATTAAGCTTTGATGTTGAAAAAGGTGATGCAATAGGAATATTAGGAAAAAATGGATGTGGAAAATCAACATTATTAAAAATGATAACAGGGGTATTAACTCCTACTTCAGGAACATTGGAAATTAAAGGAAAAATATCTGCAATATTGGAACTTGGTGCTGGATTTAATATGGAATACACAGGAATAGAAAATATATATCTTAATGGTACCATGATGGGATATACAAAAGAAGAAATGGATAAGAGAGTAAATAGTATAGTTGAATTTGCAGATATTGGTGAATTTATAAATCAACCGGTTAAGGTATATTCAAGTGGTATGTTTGCAAGACTTGCTTTTGCAGTAGCAAGTAATGTTGAACCAGATATATTAATTGTTGATGAGGCATTAGCAGTAGGAGATACTAGATTTCAAATGAAATGTATTGAAAAAATGAAAAGCCTTAAAGAAATGGGAACTACAATATTATTTGTATCTCATGCAACGGAGCAAATAAAAAGATTTTGTAATAAAGCTATATGGATTAAGGATGGTAAAATAAAGGCACAAGGTGAATCTAGTGAAATAGCTGATTTATATGAAGATTTTATGAAATATGGTGAAGTTGATAATAAAAAAGATGTAAGAATAGAAGAAAAAGAAGAAACAACTAAAGGTATAACTGAAGAAGCACCTGAAGAGGTTGAAGAAAATAATGGAGAGTTTAAAATGCCTAAGGATGAAGATACATTAGCATCTATTGGGGAATTAAAGCTTAATAAAGATAAATTTAAAACTTTTGATGAACTTGAATTAGAAGTAACTTATGATATATACAAAGATAATATAGAAAGCTTTTTATTAGGAGTAGCAATATATACACCTAATAGGGAATATATATTTGGACCAAATACTTATCTTGAAAAAGTTAAGATACCAACCACTTTTGGAAGACATAAAGTTATTTATAGAATTCCTAGATTGACTTTATTAGGTGGTACATATACATTAGATGTTGGAATTTTTACTGATGAAAGTATTGTTAATTTGGATTATAAAACACAAGCTTGTACATTTGTTGTAACTAATAAATATATTTCAGAAGGAAAGTTTTATGTAGACCATGAATGGGAAGTAATAGAATAATATTAAAACAGTAAAAAACGGAAGGAACTATTGTTATGAATAATTTAATAAAAGAAGATAAAGAAAAATTAAGTATGCGAATTGGAGGAGAGCCAGTAGATAAAATAAGTATTGAAGTAGATAAACCATATACTTTTAAATATAATTGCAGTACATTTAATATAACAGAAATTGAAATGTTTTTCTCAGGAACTGATAAATTCAATGGAGAAGTTAAAATTGAAATATTTGAAGAGGAATTTAATAGTTTAGTTGGAGAAGCAATATTTGAAGATTTAGAAGATGGTTGGAATAAATCTATTTTCCCATCAACAGATGGTGTTTTTGAAACTCCTCTTAAAATAAAAATAAGCATAAGAAATGGTGATGGAACTAAGGTATACTTAGGAAAGGATAAAAATAATGACATCCCTATGAAACTATATTATGTTGAATATGAAAGAGAAATTTCTTTAAGATTAGATGAATATGTAAAGAGTATTAGAAAAATATATAATTCTCCTGGTTGGAGATTTTTAGTAAGACTATATAGAATTAGAGATATTATTTTCGGATTCTTTAAGGGAATAAAAAATATAGGAAAGTTCTTTGTTGTAGTTGTAAAAAATATTAATGTTTCTAATATAACAAGAGCTAAAGATTTTATTAAGGATAATGGATTTAGAGCTTTTTTAAGTAAGGCATATCATAAGTTAAAAGGAGATAGACTTCAATATAGTGCATGGATAAAACAACATGTTGCTACAGAAGCTGAGTTAGAAGAGCAAAAGAAACATCATTTTGATTATGAACCATTAATAAGTATCTTAGTGCCAACATATAAAACACCAAAGCATTTATTACTGGAAACTGTTAACTCTGTATTAAATCAATCTTATTCTAATTGGGAACTATGTATAGCAGATGGAAATTCTCAAGAGCAATATCTAAAAGATATGCTTAATGAATATTCAAAAAATGATAAAAGAATAAAAGTTAAATATCTTGATGAAAATAAAGGTATAGCTGGTAATACTCAAGAATGTTATCATATGGCCTCTGGTGACTATATAGGATTATTTGACCATGATGATTTATTAGAGCCAAATGCTTTATATGAAGTTGTTAAAGCCGTAAATGAAGATAGAACAATTGATTTTATATACACAGATGAAGATAAAATAAATGAAAAGAGCAATTATAGATTTGACCCTCATTTTAAACAAGATTTTGCTATAGATACATTTAGAAGTTATAATTACATATGTCATTTTTCTGTATTTAGAAAAGACCTTATGGATAAAATAGGTGGTTTTAGAGATGGATTTAATGGAAGCCAAGATTATGACATTATTTTTAGAGCCACAGAAAATGCAAAAAATATTCATCATATTCCTAAAATACTTTATTCATGGAGAGTTCATTCAGGTTCTACTGCTGGAAATCCTAAAAATAAAATGTATTGTTATGAGTCTGCTAAAAAAGTCCTTAATGAAGAATTAACTAGAAAAGGAATAAAAGGAATAGCTAAAGATGGAAAATATATAGGAACTTATGAAATAGATTATGAGATTATTGGAAATCCTAAAGTATCTATATTAATACCAACTAAAGATCACACTGCTGATTTAGATAGAACTATAAGATCAGTTATAGAAAAAACAGAATATAAAAATTATGAAATTATAGTAATTGAAAATAATTCAGAGCTAGAAGAAACTTTTGAGTATTATAAAGAGATACAAAAGAAATATGATAATATAAAAGTAGTTACTTGGGAAAAGGGATTTAATTATTCTGCAATAAATAATTTTGGTGCAAAATTTGCAACTGGAGAGTATTATCTTTTATTAAATAATGATGTTGAAGTAATTAATAAAGAATGGCTTACAAAAATGCTTGGATTAGCACAAAGGGAAGATGTAGGATGTGTTGGTGCTAAGTTATATTACCCAGATAACACAATTCAACATGGTGGAATTATAGTAGGGCTTGGAGGAGCTGCAGCTCATGCTCATAGAGGATTTAATAGAAAGGCATATGGATATTTTCTAAGACTTGGAATAACTCATAACTTAAGTGCAGTTACTGGAGCCTGTTTATTAGTTAAAAAATCTGTTTATGATGAAGTTGGAGGATTAGATGAATCCTTTGAAGTAGCATATAATGATGTGGATTTTTGTCTTAGAGTTTTAAAAACTGGTAGAGTAAATGTATGGACTCCTTATGCAGAATTATATCATTATGAATCAAAGAGTAGAGGAAAAGATGATTTAGCAACTTCTGAAAGATTTAGAGGGGAATTTAATAGATTTAGAGAAAGATATGCAGATTTCTTAGAAAAGGGAGATCCATATTACAATCCAAACTTAACATTAGACAAAGAGGACTTTTCATTAAATACAAAAATTTAGTATTTTTAGGAGGAGTAGAAATGTCAATATCGGTAATATGTCCATTATACAAAGGTGAAAAATATATAAAGGAATTAGATATTTCTCTTAAAAAGCAAAAGAATATAGAATTAAAAGAAATAAAATATATAGTTACTAAAAGTAAAGAAGATAAAACAGTAGATTATTTAAAAGAAATAAATGCAACTTATGAGTTAATAGAACCAGAGGACTTTTCTCATAGTTTAACAAGAGAAAAAGCTGCTTATAAAGCAAAGGGAGACATTATAGTTTTTATAACACAGGATATAAAAATATTAGATGATGATTTTCTTTATAAGTTAACAAAAGACATTGATAATAATTTATGTGATGCATCCTTTGCAAAGCAAATTTGTGATAATAAAACAATAGAAAGATATACTAGAATGAGTAACTATCCTAATGAAAGTAGAATTGTATCTAAAAAAGATATTAAAAATTTAGGAATAAAAACTTATTTTTATTCAGATGCAGCAGCAGCTATAAGAAAAGATACTTTTATAAAGCTAAATGGTTATGATGGAAAAGTGCTATTAACTAATGAGGATATGTATATATCATATAAGCTTATTAATAATGGATATAAAA